>DASQMT010000215.1:0-7059 GCA_035645355.1 Solirubrobacteraceae bacterium
ATGGCCGAACGTGTCGTTGTAGCGCTTGAACCCGTTGAGGTCGGCGAGGGTGAGCGTGAAGGGCTCTACCTCGGCTGTCCGGGCATAGAGCTCCTCCAGCAGCGCGCGCCGGTTCGGCAGGCCGGTCAGCTCGTCCGTCCGCGCCTCCTCCGTGGTCGTGACCAGTGCGGCGCGCATCGTGGCCTCAGAGCGACGCCGGTAAAGGCTCAACAGCCACCCGCATGCCGCCACACCGCCCAGCCCGAGCGGAATCAGCACAAACGCGGTGGCGCGAACCGTACGTTCGGTCGCCGTCACGGACGCAAACTCTGTCGCCAGCAACCGAGACGGGTCCGCGGAAAGGTCGTTCAGCAGTACTTGAAGCTCCGTAAGGATCTCCTCGAGCTCCTCTTCGGCCGCGTCGCTCTCGACGTTCGGACCCCTGAGAAGGAACCGGTCGACGGCCGGCTTGAGGCGATCAACGATCGGCTTTGCCTCGTCGGCGATCCGGCTTGTCTGGTGAACCCCGCCCTCGCCGTGCTGCATGCGAGCGAGCCCGTCATCGAGCACCCGCTGTGCCGCGCGCAGCTTGCCGACCTCCGCCGCGACGATGCGCTCCTCGAGCGCGTCCGCTTGCGTGTCAAGCGTGCTCAGCGCCTGAATGGCGCGCAGGTGCCCCGACGTCTGAACACCCGCCTGCGAAAGACCACTTGCGCCGTTCTGCGTAACGATCGCCGCCCACACGGCCAGGGCGCCAAGCGCCACCACGGCCACCGTCATGCCGGCGACGGCAAGCCGGGCAAACAACCTCGACGAAGGGGCGGCGTGCCGCGACGACCTCATCACCCGGTTATCGGCACCGAAAACCTCATGCAGTAGCCGTACGCGCTGCTCCTTAGCGCCGACGACGAAGGAACCCGGCGCGACGCTTCGCGAACGACACCAGTAGCAACGCCGCCTTGATCCGCGAAAAGGTCCACCTGGTCGCTCGGCTTGTCGGAACGCGTCCTCGAGCTCCTCGATCTCGCCGGGCGTGAGCTCGAAGCTGTGCGTCT
Organism: Solirubrobacteraceae bacterium; assembly: GCA_035645355.1. Lineage (GTDB taxonomy): Bacteria > Actinomycetota > Thermoleophilia > Solirubrobacterales > Solirubrobacteraceae > DASQMT01. Next base: position 1,035 of record DASQMT010000215.1, read on the forward strand.
TGGACCAACGGACGGGCGCCGTTGGACGGCGCCCGCAGCGCTCCCCCTGTCTGGACGGAAAGACGACCTGTTGGTGGTGCGTCTCTTGCCGATGCGTGGAGGAGCGCTTCGCCCCCGGCTCGTGAAGGAGATTGGCTCTGACGACCCCCGAGAACACTGATGTGAATGACCTGCGCTGGCAGCTGGAGTCGCTGATCACCTCGTGGCGCGATGGCAAGATCGACGAGGCGGAACTAATCGGTGGCCGTCAGCTGAAGGTGCGGTTACAACGCGACGGCGTGGAGCTTGTGCCCCAGACGCCGGGGACCGAGATGGCTTGAGCGGTTTCAGTCAGCACCGCCGTCGGGGACCGAGAGGGCTTGAGCGGTTTCAGTTAGCACCGCCGGTCCCCGCTTGCTGCCTGGACGAGTGTTCGATCATCACGTCGCTTCGAATGGCCGAAAAGGGATTTAACGACTGCGAGCGCCGGTTGGCGCTCGGAAGTCCAGGATGTCCTGCGGTTGCTTCGATTTAGCGCTGCCAACCCATGATGTCCGCCCTTCCCCCCTGCCTTAGTGCTCTAACACTCTGGCGGAGACTCGCTCGTTCACCTGATGAGTAGGAAGGTAATGAAGTGGGCGGAGTCGACCACTCGAACATTCGTCCAGAGTGCTGGCCGGTTTCCTCAAGGGACGCCGGCCAGTGCCGTTTGTAATGGCCTTGCTATTCGGCTCCCGCTTTTGCGAGGTTCGTTGGCGTGAATCTCGGCCCCTATGCGTGTTCTCGAGCTCCTCGATCTCCCCGAGCGTGAGCTCAAAGGAATGCGGCCTTGCCGTCGAACGTGATCTCGAATCTCGTTGCCGGTAGCCATCACGCCACTTCCTGCTGCCGCAGTCCGACGAGCTGGCCGCCGCACGGATCGCGGACGCCCTGGCGGGAGTCTCGTGATGTTCTCCTGCATGGACTGCCTCGCAGCAGAGGCGACGCACAACTTCAACGACCGTTGCGTCTGCGAGCTCTGCCTTCGCAAGCGCCTCGACGACGCCATCCTCGACAGGGTCAAGCCGGGGGACGGCGAGACCGTGTGGCTCGACGACGACGGGCATCTGAGCTTCACGCTTAGCTTCGCGGCGCGAGTCTTCCAGCGTCGCGCTCGTTAGCGCCTCGTTAGCAAAACGGCTTCAAACGACGCTGTAGAGCGGCGTTTTCTAGAACAGCTGGTTCTCGCCGCCGAACACGTCCGACACCGAGTCGTCGGTGAAGATGCGGCGGATCGAGTCCGTGAGCAGGTCGGCGCAGGAGAGCGTGCGGATGTTGGCGGGCGCGCCCGGTCGCATCGGGATGGTGTCGGTCACGACGACCTCCTCGAACGGCGCCACGGCCAGGTTCTCCCACGCATTGCCGGAGAAGACGCCGTGCGTGGCGCACGCGTAGACGCGGCGCGCGCCCTCGTCCATGACGGTCTCCGCGGCCGCTCGCAGGGTGCCGGCGGTGTCGATCAGGTCGTCGACGATCACCGCGGTCTTGTCCTTGACGTCGCCGATCACGTAGGCGATCTCGGCGACCTGCTGCGCGGGGCGCTCCTTGTTGAGGATCGCCAGCTCGGCGCCGACCTTCTCGGCGAACTTCTTGGCCAGCTTCACCCGGCCGGCGTCGGGCGAGACGACGACGAGGTCGTCCAGGTGCAGGTCGCGGAAGTACTGGGTCAGGATGAACATCGCCGTCATGTGGTCCACCGGCTTCTGGAAGAAGCCCTGCGTCTGACCGGCATGCAGGTCCATCGTGAGCACGCGGTCCGCGCCCGCCGCCTCGAGCATCCGCGCCACGAGCCGCGCGGTGATCGGCTCGCGCGGCGCCGACTTCTTGTCCTGGCGCGAGTAGCCGTACCACGGCATGACGGCGATCACGCGGTGCGCCGACGCGCCGACGGCAGCGTCGATCATCACCATCAGCTCCATCAGCGCGTCGTTGATGTTGACGCCCTCGCTCGGGTTCGCGCACGTCGGCTGGACGATGAAGACGTCCGCGCCGCGGATCGACTCGTCGTAGCGGCAGTAGACCTCGCCGTTGGAGAACGTCCTGAGCGTCACGCCGCCCAGGTCGACGTTGAGCCGGCCCGCGATCTTCGCGGCCAATGCGAGGTTCGCGCGCCCCGAGAAGAGCATGAGGCGCTTGCCGTACTCGAGGTTGATCGAGCTGCCGGCCAGAGGCTGAGGGTCCAGCGCACTCACTTGCCGGGCCAGTGTAATCCCAGTTGCCGACGGCGTCTCGCCGCTCTCCGCAGTTTCGGCGCTCGCGCTCAGCTGCCCCGGCGCTCGGCGTAGCCGTCGATGTTGGTCTGGCGCTGACGTGCCACGCCCAGCGCGCCCGCCGGCACGTCCTTGGTGATCACCGAGCCGGCGGCCGTGTACGCGTCATCGCCGACGGTGACGGGCGCTACGAGCGACGTGTCGACCGAGATGCGGACGCGGTCGCCGATCGTCGTGCGGTGCTTCTCGCGGCCGTCGTAATTGGCGGTGATCGTGCCCGCGCCGATGTTCGATCGCTCGCCGATGTCGGTGTCGCCCACATACGACAGGTGCGGGACCTTCGAGCCGGGGCCGACCGTCGAGTTCTTGATCTCGACGAACGTGCCGGCCTTCGCGTTCTCCTGCAGGACCGCATCCGGCCGCAGATAGGCGAACGGGCCGATCGAGGCGCCGGCGGCGGCCGTCGCGCCGTCGAGATAGGAGTGGCGCACCACGACCTCGTCGCCCAGCACCGAGTCGATCATGGTGCTGAGCGGGCCGATCGTGCAGCGCGCCCCCACCTGTGTGCGGCCGCGCAGGAAGCTCGCCGGCTCGATCGTAGTGTCCTGCCCGATCACGACGTCCGCCTCGATCAACGTGCTCCCCGGGTCGACGATCGTGACGCCCGCGCGCTGATGGGCTGCATGGATGCGCTGCTGGGCGATGCGGGTCACGTGCGCGAGGTCGACGCGGTCGTTGACGCCGAGCGCGAGCGTGGGTTCGGGCAGCGCCCAGGCGCGGACCGTGCGCCCGCCGGTGAGCAGGGCGGGCACGACGTCGGGCAGGTACAGCTCACCCTGGGCGTTGTCCTCGCCGAGCGTCGCGAGCGCCTGCTTCAGCGCGCCGCCGTCGAAGACGTACAGGCCCGCGTTGACCTCGCGCAGCGCGAGCTCCTCGGCGGTCGCGTCGCCCGTCGCCTTGGTCTCGACGATGCGCTCGACGCCGCCGTCGGTCGCCCGCACGACGCGGCCGTAGCCGCTGGGATCCTCGAGCTCCATCGAGGCCAGGGTCGCGGCGGACCGCGCGTCCGCGTGCGCCGCCACGACGGCGGCGATCGCCTCGCCGGTGATCAGCGGCATGTCGCCGTTGATCACCACGACCGGCGCCTCGGAATCGATCAGCCCGGCTGCCACGGCGACGGCGTCGCCGGTCCCCCGCGGACGCTCCTGGATAGCCACCTCGACGTCGGCGGGCAGATGCCCGGCCAGCAGTCGCTCCGGATTGTCGACGACGATCACGCGCTCTGCGCCGGCCGCGCGCGCGGCTAGCAGCGGCCAGAGGATCATGGGGCGCCCGCAGATCGGATGCAGGACCTTGGGGAGCGACGAGCGCATTCGGCTCCCCTCGCCCGCGGCGAGGATGACCACGGTAGGTGCGGGCATGGTGCGGCATCGTAGTATCGGCTCGGCACGACGCCAGCCTTCGGGGGTGGTGTAATCGGCAGCACGCCAGGTTTTGGTCCTGGAAGCCGGGGTTCGAGCCCCTGCCCCCGAGCCTGTCCCCGCGCGCGGCGGCTCGCCCGCTACGCTGCGGCGCCGATGCGCAGACTGCCAGTCGCCGCCGGGATCGCGGCCGCCCTGTATCTCCCGGCGAGCGCAAGCGGCGCCGATCCCGTGATGCCGCTCGCCGAGGTGCGCAGCGGGATGCTCTGCACGGGCTACTCGGTCGTGCGCGGCACCGATATCGCGTCGTTCGACGTCGAGGTGATCGACGTGGTCGACGACCGCGCACAGGGCGTCGGGCCGCGGATCCTCGTGCGCGCGTCCGGGCCGGCGGTGGACGCGACCGGTATCGGCCCGGGGTTCTCCGGCTCGCCCATCTACTGCGCCGACGGGCAGGGCGTGCAGCGCAACATCGGCGCGCTCTCGGAAGCGATCGGCGAGTACGGCGGCAAGGTCGTGCTGGCGACGCCGATCGAGGCGATCCTCGGCAACCCGGTCGATGCGCCGCGGCCCAAGGACGTTCGCGCCATGCCGGCGGGCGCCACGCCGCTCGTCGCGCCGCTGACGGTGACCGGGCTCGGCCCGCGGCTGGGCGGGGCGCTCCAGCGCACCGCCGCCAGGCGCGGACGACCGCTGCTCGCCGCACCCGCAGGCCCGCTCGGCTCCTTCCCGGCGCAGGGGCTGCGCCCGGGCTCGGCTTTCGGCGCGGGCTACGCGTCGGGTGACATCTCGGTCAGCGCGATCGGCACCGTCGCCTACACGGACGGCGACAAGGTCTGGGGCTTCGGGCACCCGCTGGACGGCGTCGGGCGGCGCTCGCTGCTGCTGCAGGACGCCTACGTCTTCCGCGTCGTCAACAACCCGGTCGCGATCGGGGAGTCACCCGGCACCTACAAGTACGCGGCCGCCGGGCACGACGTCGGCACGCTCACGAACGACGCGCTCGACGCCGTCGCCGGTCGCGTCGGCGGGCTGCCGCCGACGGTGCCGGTGCGCGTATCCGCGACCGACCTGGACACCGGCGTGACCCGCAACCTGGTCACGAACGTCGCCGACGAGACCGCCGTCGACCAGCCCACCGGCGGCTCGATCCTCACCTTCCTCGCCCCGCTCGCGGTCGTCGAGGCGGCCGGCAGGGTGCTCGGCGGCTCACCCGCGCGCCTGACCGGCCGGGCCTGCTTCACGATCGGGATCAAGGAGGCGCGGGAGCCCGCGCGATTCTGCAACCGCTACGTGTCCGACGTGCCCGACGCGCTGGGCGCCGGCAACGTGGTCGCCGGAGCGGCGAGCACCGACCTGCTCGAGGCGCTCGGGCTGATCGACACCTTCAAGGCCGGCGAGGTGCACGTGACCGGCGTCGACGTCGTCGTACAGATCGCGCGCGGGCAGCGCCAGGCGTTCCTGCGTGGCGTGCGCCTACCGCGGCGGGCGCGGGCCGGGCAGCGGGTGCGGGCGACGCTGCGGCTCCAGCACGTGCGCGGGCGGATGGAGCGGCGCAAAGTCCGGCTGCGGCTGCCGCGGGACCTGCGGCCCGGCAGGCGCCAGGTCGTCTTCACCGGCGTCGACGTCGACTCCGCCGGCGGCGAGCTGCTCGAGCTGTTCGACATCGACTTCGAGCTCGGCAGCCGCGGCGGCGAGCTCGGGCCGCCGACGCTCCGCCGTCTGCTCAAGCGGATCGACGGCCTGGCCCGCTACGACGGGATCTCCGCGCGCAGCGCGAGCAGTGATCCGGACGATCCGGGCGCGGACGTGGAGTCGTATCGCGATCGGGACCTCCGCATCTCAGGCCGCGCGCGGGCGGCGATCCGTATCAGGAAGTAGGGCCCGCGCCCTCGAACCGGTAGATGAAGCCGGCGGGGGCGAGTCCGGCGGCGTCGATGCGCGGCAGCGCGTCGGCCAGCAGGCGCGCGAAGCTCTCCGTGCTCGCGGCGATCAGCTCGAGCAGCCGCTCGACCGGCGTCGGCTCGGCCTGGACGCCGTTCGCGTAATCCGTGGCGTAGCCGACGAGCGCGAACGGCAGCTCGGCCTCCCCGGCCAGCACCGTCTCAGGCCCGGCGGTCTGCGAGACGGCGGTCACGCCCGCGGCGGCAAGGCCGCGGATCTCTGCTTTGGTATTGAAGCGCGGGCCATCGACATGGCCGTAGCAGCCGCCGTCGCGCATCTGCAGTCCGCCGCCGCGCGCGCCGGCCAGCAGGGCTGCCCGGAGCGCGGGCGCGAACGGGTGCTCGAAGATCCAGTGCCCACGGCGCGGGTCGCCCGGCTCGGCGAAGAACGTGCACGGCGAGCCGTCGGGGAGCCGGTTCGCGAGGAAGTGCA
>DASQMT010000216.1:0-6116 GCA_035645355.1 Solirubrobacteraceae bacterium
GCCGCTCGAGCTCACGCCCGAAGGCGATCGCCGCATGGCGCACGTCCGTGAACGACCAGCGTGGCTCGATCCGGACGTAGACGTGGACGCCGCGGCCGCCCGAGGTCTTCGGATACCCGGCGAGGCCCAGCTCGCCCAGCAGCACGCGCGCCTCCGCCGCGACGCGCACCGCATCGTCGAAGTCCGTGCCCGGCTGCGGGTCGAAGTCGATGCGCAGCTCGTCGGGATGGTCGACGTCGTCCTCGCGCACCGGCCAGGGATGGAACGTGATGGTGCCCATCTGCGCCGCCCAGCCCACGACGGCCACCTCGGTGGGGCAGATCTCGTCCGCGTGCCGGCCGGACGGGAACTCGATCCGCGCCGTCCGGACGTAGTCGGGTGCGCCCTTCGGGACGCGCTTCTGGAAGAAGGCGTCGCCGCCGCCCTTCTCGCGCGTGGAGAGGACGATGCCGGGATGCACGCCCTTGGGCCAGCGCTCGAGCGTCGTCGGCCGTCGTGCGAGGGCGCGCATGATTCCCTCCTCGACGGCCAGGTAGTACCTGACGATGTCGAGCTTGGTGATCGCGGGCGAGCGCTCGGTCGGCGGGAAGATCACCCGATCGGGGCTGGTCACGCGCAGGTCGCGCCCGCCGGCGTCCACGATGGTTGCGTCGGACGCGGCCATGTCCCAAGTTCTACGGCAATGACGCCCCGAGGGTCCTCGAGCGCGCGAGCGGCTGATTGACTGCGCCGATGCAGTTGCGCCTGATCGGAGTGCTGCTGGTCGCGATTGCGCTGAGCGGCTGTGGCGGTCCCGACGCGGAGCCGGCCCGCCAAGGAGCGGGCAGCACGGCGACGCCCGCGCCGCGCACAGACCTCGCGGCAGTGGCCGCCCGCGCGGACGTCCCGGTGCTCTGCTACCACCAGATCCGGCGCGCCACGGCGGCCGACGGCGCCGCTGCCCGTCCCTACATCGTCGCTCCCGATGTGCTCGCGCGGCAGTTGCAGGCGCTCGCCGACGCCGGCTACCAGACGATCACAGGCGACGCGCTCGTGGCGCACGTCGCGCGCGGAGCGCCGCTGCCGGAGAAGCCGGTGCTGCTCACCTTCGACGACGCATCGGCCGGCCAGTTCTCCCACGCCCTGCCGCTCCTGCGCCGCCACGGGTTCGTCGCCACGTTCTTCGTCATGACGGTCGTGCTCGACAAGCCGGGCTGGCTCACGCGCGGCCAGGTGCGGGCGCTCGATCGCGCCGGGATGACGATCGGAGCGCACACCTGGGATCACAGCGCGGTGCCGGAGTACGCCGGGGATGACTGGCGCACGCAGGTCGACGCACCGACGCGCGCGCTCGCCGAGCTCGTCGGCCACCCGATCCGGCTGTTCGCCTACCCGTTCGGCCTCTGGGATGCGGCGGCGATCCCGCACCTGTGGGAGGCCGGCCTGCGCGCCGCCTTCCAGCTCGCGGACACGCTCGATCGCGAGCACCCGCTGTGGAGCATGCGCCGGATCATCACGCCGGAATGGTCGGGCCGCCGGCTGCTGCGCGAGATCGAGCGCAGCTTCTGAGCGGCCCGACCGCTCGCTCGGTTACGCGGTCCCGACCGGCGTGGTGCCGAACATCAGCGTGCGGCGCTTGACGTCGTAGTGCACGACCGCCGAGGTCGAGAGCATGTCCTGCAGGTTGTCGGCGTCGTCACCGTCGACGGTCAGGACCTCTTCCCAGGCGCCCTGGTCGAGTACGAGCTGCAACGTCCATGTGCCGGGCGCGTCAGGCTCGCCGGCGATCCAGCTGAACTGGTAGTGGCTGAGCTGCCGGACCTGGATCGAGTCGTCGGTCACGGGCTGCTTGGGTTGTGGCATTGATTCCCTCCGGTCGTGGATGAGGTGCTCATGTCATGTCACCCGGATGGGGCCGTTCGACTCGTCCTCTTGCGGCGCCCGTAACGGCGCTGACGCGCAGGGCCGCCCGACCCTTACGGCAAGCTGCCCTGCTTCGACACCGATCCGGAGGTACCAGTGGGAGAGATACACGTACATGAGTTCATGAGTCTCGACGGCGTGGTCGACACGCCGACGTGGACGGCCGAGTACGGCTTCGACCCGAAGATGGGCGAGGCGATCGGCGCCGTCTGCGAGCGCAGCAGCGGGATTCTGCTCGGGCGCATCACCTACGAGATGTTCGAGCCGGCGTGGTCGCAGAGGACCGTCGAGGACGATCCGGGCGCGCCGTTCTTCAACGACACGACCAAGTACGTCGTGTCCGCGACGCTGACGACCGCGACCTGGAGGAACTCGGAGATCGTCGGTCCGTACGACCCGGCCGCGATCCGCGCGCTCAAGGACGAGTCCGACGGCGACCTGTACGTGAGCGGCAGCGGCACGCTGGTCCGGGCACTGCTCGCCGACGGCCTCGTCGACGGGCTGCACCTGTTCGTCTACCCGCTCACGCGCGGGCGCGGTTCGCGGCTCTTCCCCGAGGACGCCGCGGCCGTCAAGCTGCGGCTCGCGGCCTGTGAGTCGTATGACAACGGCGTCGTCTACCTCGCCTACCGGCCGCAGCCGTGAGGCTCATACTGGAGCGGTGAGCGAGCGCAACGTGCTGGGTGGGGAGCTCGAGTCCTGCGGGAGCGAGCCCCTCACCGGATTCTTCCGCGACGGGTGCTGCCGCACCGGTCGCGAGGACCGGGGAAGTCACACGATCTGCGCCGTGGTCACGGCGGAGTTCCTCTCGCACCAGGCGGCGATCGGCAACGATCTGACCACCCCGGTGCCCGAGTACCGCTTCCCCGGCCTCGTGCCCGGCGATCGCTGGTGCGTCACGGCGGTCAACTGGCTGCGCGCCCACGTCGCCGGGGCCGCCGCCTACGTGGTGCTGGCGTCGACCCACGAGCGGGCGCTCGAGATCGTCCCGCTCGCCGCGCTCCGGGAGCACGCCGTCGACGTCCCCGCGGATCCGGGCCCGCTCGCGGGTTGAGCGCGAGTCCGCTCGGCGCGAGGTTCAGCGCTTCGCGGGCAGCGAGCGCGCGTAGGCGAGGCCGCGCTCGACCCACGGCTCGAGCTGCCGCTTGGTGCGCACGCCTTCGGCGTCGATCCGCAGCCAGCCGCGGACGGGACGGCCGCGCATCTCGAAGGGAGCAGCGTGCGGTCGCGCCAGCAACGCCGCTACGTCAGCGGGGTCGACACGCACCATCAGGCCGCCGCGGCCGCTGGCCGCGACCGCCATGTGGCCGGCGACGAGGAACGCCAGGCCGCCGAACATCCGCTTCTCGCTGAAGTCGCGCTCCCCGGCGACCAGCTCGCGGATGCGATCCGCGAGATCCTCGTCATAGGCCATGGTTCGCATCATCGCCCACCCGCCCGTCGCGTGCGGCAGCGGCGTACGCTTGCGGCGTGAGCTCCGTCGACGCAGACGTGGCTGCCCGCGCGCGGGAGTGGCGGAACAGGATGCAGGCCGCCGTCTGCGACACCGTCGCGCCCTGGACGCACGGCACCATCGTGCGCGCCTCGCGCCACCCGACCTACTACGACTTCAACGTCGTGCGCGTCGAGCGCGATCCGGCGCTTAGCGTCGAGAGGCTGATCGCGTTCGCAGACGAGGCGCTCGCCGGGCTCGAGCACCGCCGCCTCGACTTCGATTGCGCAGACGTCGCCGAGCCGCTGCGGGCGGGATTCACGGCTGCCGGCTGGAGGTCGTCGCGGCTGCTCTGGATGCACCAGGAGCCCGGGCCGGGAGCCACTTCTGACGCCCGCGTCGAGGAGGTCCCGTACGACGCCGTGCACCCGCTGCGCGTGAGCTGGCACCGCGAGGAGCTCGCCCATGACCCCACCGGCTACCTGCGCGAGGCGCGCGAGGTCGCGCTGCGGCGCGGCGCCCAGGTCCTGGCGCTGCACGAGGGCGGCGTCCCGGTCGCGTTCGCGCAGCTCGAGCGTGACGGCGCGTCGGCCGAGATCACGCAGGTCTACGTGCATCCCGATCACCGCGGCGGCGGGCGCGGCACGGCGCTCACCCGCACGGCGATTGCGGCGGCGGGCGACGTCCGCGACCTCTGGATCGTCGCCGACGACGAGGACCGGCCGAAGCAGCTCTATGCCCGGCTCGGCTTCCGCCCGGCATGGACGACGATGGAGTTCCTCCGCCTGCCCTGACCATGTCCGTGTTCACGACTTCGGCGACAAGGGGAGTGAAGCACGCCGCCTCCGGTTCCGGAGACGTTCTTGAAGGGGGCCGGGCGGCCCGCTGCACTGCCTGGGGCACGCCCGCCGTTCGGCTCAAGTGTGTTGGGCGACCGCGCGGAGGCGAGCAGCGCCGGCGCGGACCGCGACCCGGTGAGCAGTGCGTCCCGGGTTCGTGATGCCAATGAAGGCTGTGCTGACCGCGGAGCGGCCGGCCGGCCCGGAGTGGGTGTTCGAGCGCAAGCTCGACGGCATCCGCTGCCTCGCGGTCAAGGAAGCGGGCAGCACGCGGCTTTACTCCCGCAACGAGCTGCCGCTGAACGACCGCTACGCGCCGCTTGCCGCCGCGTTGGACGCCGATCCGTCCGACGGCTTCGTGCTCGACGGTGAGGCAGTCGCGTTCGTCGGCGGTCGCGACCGCTTCGGCGGCGCCCGAGGCGGCCAGCTCTTCTACTACGTCTTCGACGTGCTGTTCGCGGACGACCGCGACGTGCGGTCGCTACCGCTCGAAGCGCGGCGCGTTGTCCTGGACGGGGTGCTGGGCTGGCGCGACCCGCTGCGCATGACCGAGCAGTTCGGCGGCGACGGCGGCACACTGCTGGCCCGGGCGTGCCGAGACGGCTGGGAGGGCCTGATCGCCAAGCGGCTCGGCACGCCGTACGTCTCCACGCGCTCCCGCGACTGGCTTAAGCTGAAGTGCACGCGCACGCAGGAGCTCGTGATCGGGGGCTTCACAGCGCCGCGCGGCGCGCGGACCGACCTCGGCGCCCTGCTCGTCGGCCACTTCGAGAACGGTCGTCTGCGCTACGCCGGCAAGGTCGGGACGGGCTTCACCCGTGCGACGCTGCGGGAGCTCTCCGAGCGGCTCGCCGCGCTCGTGCGCGAGACGTCCCCGTTCGAGCCCGAGAAGGGCATCCCGCGCGCCGCGACCTGGGTCGAGCCCGAACTCGTGGCGCAGATCGCGTTCATGGAATGGACCTCCGACGGCCGTCTGCGCCACCCCTCCTTCCTGGGCTTGCGCTTCGACAAGCCGGCGCGTGAGGTTGTGTGCGAGTAGCCATGACCCACCCGGCGATCTCGTACGCTCGCAGCATGGATCCCCGCCTGGAGGCGCTGCTCGCCGACGAGCAGGAGCTGCAATTCGACGAGTTCACCAACGACACCGCCTACGCGCTCGGTCAGCGGCTCGTCGACGCGGCTCGCGCGGGCGCGCACGCCGTGACGATCGACATCGCCCGCGGCGAGCAGCAGCTGTTCCACGTCGCGCTGGCGGGCACGGTTGCAGACAACGACGCGTGGATCCGCCGCAAGAACCGCGTCGTGCGCCGCTTCGGGCACTCCTCGTACTTCGTGGGGCTCGGCCTGCAGCTCGACGGCACGACGATCGAGGCGCGCCACCTCCTCGACGAGCGCGAGTTCGCCGCCCACGGTGGCGCCTTCCCGATCGTCGTCCGCAACGTCGGCATGGTGGGCACGGTGACGGTGTCGGGGCTGCCACAGGAGGACGACCACCGGTTGGTGGCGGAGACCCTGCGCGCATTTCTCGGTTCGACTCCCGGGGATGGTGCGCGTCGCTCCGCCCAGCGGAAGCCGGTCGCGTCGGGGCGCGGCGCCAGCGGGCTCTCCGGCAGGCCGTCCGGCGGGTCGTCCTCGTTGTAGGCGCTCGGCGCCACGTCGTTGGGCGCGTCGGGGTGAAACAGCGCGGCGAGCAGCTCGATCTGCCCGCGGCCCACGCCCAGCTCCCCCATCCCGCCGCCGTACATCGGCCGCCGCTCCCGCGCGCAACGCCCGTAGACCTCGAACAGCGCGCGCAGGCCGCCGATGCGCGACGGCTTGACGTTCACCACGCGCGCGGCCAGCGGCGTCGCGCCGATGTCGTCGGCATCGCGGATCGGCGCATCGTAGGACACCCGCTCGAGCTGATCGCGGAGCCGCGGCGCGATCTCGGGTAGGTCGTGCGG
>DASQMT010000217.1:0-7240 GCA_035645355.1 Solirubrobacteraceae bacterium
ACAAGTTCACCACTGGCTACACGTTCGGTGACGTGACGTGGAGCGGCTGGGATGCGGCTCCGGGTGTGAACCCTGCCGACTGCCTCCGTACCGACACCATCAATGGCGTGCCTGTTGTCACCGAACTGGCGAATGAGGTCACTGACGGTGCGATCCATGACGGTGCCATTACTGACGGTGCCTACACGGACGGCGTTATTGCCGGGAACGATGTCATCCCGACCGGCGTCCTCTACAGCGGCAACGTCGAGGGCGACGGAGCCATTGAGTACGGCCCGGTTGTGGCTGGTGCGTACAAGCTGTTCGTAAGCCTCAACGGTGGAGTGGCAAAGGCGCTCTAGTACCTCAGCAATCAGCATGTGGTGATGAGAGGCCCGCTTTCGAGCGGGCCTCTTTCGTTTACCTGCCACACCGTTAGCGTAAAGCTGTGATGGAAGTCGTTACTTCAGCCTTTCGCGGCATTCACAACCGCTTGCGCTGCCGCCGCGGCTGGGCGCGGTGCTGGCCGTGCTCTACCTCGTCTTCAACGAGGGCTACGCCTCCAGCGGCGGTGACGCGCTCGTGCGCGACGACCTCGCCGCCGAGGCGATCCGGCTCGCCCGCGTGGTTCATGGGCTGCTGCCCGACGAGCCCGAGCCGGCGGGGTTGCTGGCGCTGATGCTGCTGCAGCACTCGCGCCGTGGGGCGCGCGTCGGGGAGGCGGGCGAGCTCGTGCTGCTCGACCAGCAGGACCGCACGCGCTGGGACGCAGCCGCGATCGCGCAGGCGCTGCCGCTGGTCGACCGTGCGCTGACGCTGCGGCGACCGCCCGGCCCGTACGCGCTGCAGGCGGCGATCGCCGCCGTCCATGCGCGGGCGCCGCACGCCGCGACGACGGACTGGAAGCAGATCGCGCTGCTCTACGCGGAGCTGGCGAAGGTGCTGGCGAGCCCCGTCGTGGCGCTCAACCGCGCGGTCGCGGTCGCGATGGCCGACGGACCGGCCGCGGGACTGGCGCTCGTCGAGGCGCTCGCGCGTGGCGGCGCGCTCGACGACTATCACCTGCTGCACGCCGCCCGCGCGGACCTGCTGCGGCGCCAGGGCAGGCGGGCGGAGGCGGGGGCCGCCTACCGGCGCGCGCTGGAGCTGGCAGGGAACGCTTCCGAGCAGCGCTTTCTCGCGAGCCGACTCGCGGAGCTCGAGCGCGCAGCTAGATGAGTTCCGCCGCAGCGCAGCGGGCTGTGGGATGCTGCCCGCGTGACCCTGGAGGACCTCGTTCGGCTGCGCCGTGCCCGCGACACGATGGACCGCGACTACGCGCAGCCGCTCGACGTGCCGGCGCTGGCGCGCGCCGCCTTCATGTCGCCGGGCCATTTCTCGCGCAGCTTCCGCTCCGCCTTCGGCGAGACGCCGCACAGCTACCTGATGACGCGCCGGATCGAGCGCGCCAAGGCGCTGCTGCGACGGGGTGACCTGACCGTGACGGAGGTGTGCTTCGAGGTCGGCTGCAGCTCGCTCGGATCGTTCAGCTCGCGCTTCACCGAGCTGGTCGGCGAAAGCCCGAGCGCGTACCGCGCCCGCCGCCATGACGCGGGCGCCGCGATCCCGGCATGCGTGGCGAAGATCCAGACGCGACCGGTCAGGAATGGAGAAGCCAGGCCGGCTCCCCGGACCGTATCTTGAGCCGCATGGACATCGAGCTCTCGCAGTGCTTCATCGCAGTCGACGACCATGACAAGGCGCTCGCCTTCTACCGCGACGTACTCGGCCTCGAGGTGCGCAACGACGTCGGGTTCGAGGGGATGCGCTGGGTCACGGTCGGGGCGCCGTCGCAGCCCGGCGTGAGCATCGTCCTCGAACCGCCCGTCGCGGATCCGAACGCCTCGGCCGCCGACAAGGAGGCCGCCGCGCAGCTGCTGGCCAAGGGCCTGCTGCGCGGCGTGATCTTCAGCACGAGCGACTGCGACGCGACCTTCGAGCGCATCAGCGCCGCCGGCGCCGAGGTGCTGCAGGAGCCGAACGACCAGCCCTACGGCGTCCGCGACTGCGCCTTCCGCGATCCCTCCGGCAACATGCTGCGCTTCAGCCAGGGCTAGGCGGCCGCGGACTCGCGCGCGAGCGCGCGCGGCGCCATCGCGAGCACCCGCGCGCGCAGGTTGCGGACCTCGGGGTCGTCGCCGAGCGCCAGTGCCCGCTCGCACGCGACCAGGCACTCGCGCGCGCGGTCCGTGCGCGCGAGCGCATGCGCGAGCCGCGACCAGGCGGCCGCCGAGTCCGCCGCCAGCGCCGTCGCCAGCTCGCACGCCGAGACCTCCGCGCCCGTGTCGCCGGCCAGGTGCGCGACGAGCGCGAGGTCGAGCAGCGCCTGCTCGCTCGGCGCGATCGCACAGGCGCGCTCGAGCGCGTCGCGCGCGCCGGCGCGGTCGAACCGTCGCAGCCGCAGGCGCCCGAGCCGCTCCAGCGCCGAGGCGTCGCGCGGCGCGCGCTCGACCTCGCGCTCGGCGGCATCGAGCGCCTGCGAGAGCGAGCCCATGTCCTCGTAGATGCGCGCGGCCGTGCGGTAGGGAGCCGGGCGGCCGCTCTCCGCGCGGATCCAGTCGCGGACCGCTCGTGCGGCAGCGGCATAGTGCCCCGCCTGCCAGAAAGCCGTCGTGAGCAGCCGCAGTACGGCGGGGTTCGTCGGCTCAGCGTCGCGCGCGTAGACCAGCCGGCGCGCGGCGAGCGCGAAGTTGCCCTCGGCGAGTGCATGCTTCGCGGCGGTCATGAAGCGCTCGACGCGCTCGGCGCCCGGGTCCGAGCGCGCGAAGTCCACGAACTGCAGCGACCCGGCGGGCACCGTGCGGATGCCCTGGTTGAACGACACCCGCGCCCACTGCTGGACGTCGTCGCCGTCGCCCGTGAAGTAGATCCCGTTGACGCTGCCGACGCCCCATTCGGGATAGGACAGGCAGCGCGCGTAGCGGTGCACGACCGAGTGGTCGGGCACGCGCGAGCCGAACGGGTCGTGACGCGCCTGGTCGGAGGCCGCGGCGCGCTGGCGCTGCTCCTCGGCGTAGGCGCGGGCGCCCTCCTCGGCGCGCCGCTTGCGCGCCGCCTGGGCGCTGACCTTGACCGCTCCGGCGGTGACCTTGCCGCCGCGCGACTCCTGCGCGAGCTGCTCGAGCTGGTCGGCTGCCTCGTTGACCGCCTTGAGGTGGCGCTCATGCTGGAGCTGCCGTCCCGGCGGGGCGATGTCGGGGTGCCAGCGCTTGGCTTGACGGCGGCGTGCAAGCTGGATCGAGCGCTTGTCGAAGGGCGGCTCGATCTCCAGGAGGAGCACGGCCTGCTCGATGTCCAGCACGTGCGGCATGACCCGTTCACGTTACCTACTCGATGAGCCGCTTCTCCATCCTCCAAATGGCCAGCCGCCACATCGCGAAGGCGAAGCCGATCAGCACGCCGATGTGGAAGAGGTCGACCGACTCGAAGCCGAACACCGCATGGCGGACAAGCTCGACGCAGTGGTAGAGCGGGTTGAAGTTCGACGCGATCTGCGCTCCCTGGGGAAGCTGGTCGATCGGGAAGAACGTGCCCGAGACGAGGAACAGCGGCGTCAGCAGCGCGCTCTGGATGTAGTTGAAGTGGTCGATCTTGCTGACCGCGGCCGCAGCGAACACGCCGAAGCCGGCGAAGCCGAAGCCGGTCACCGCGCCGATCAGCGGCACTAGGAGCATCCCCGGCGCGGGATCGAGCCCGAAGATCATCGTGACCAGCAGCGGCGTCGCTCCGTAGACGCCGGCGCGCAACCCGAGCCAGGCCACCTCGGCGGTCACGAGCTCCTCCACGCTGACCGGCGCCGCGAGGATCGCGTCGTAGGTGCGCTGAAAGCGATGCTTGACGAAGACGCCGTACATCGCCCCGAACGCGGACGAGAACAGGATCGCGGTGGCGACCATCCCGGTGCCGACGTACTGCACGTACTCCATGCCCTCGACGGCTGCGATGATCGTGCCGAGGCCGAGGCCGAACGCGAGCAGGTAGATCGTCGGATCGAGGACCGACGAGAACGTGGTCGCCTTCCAATAGGTCAGGAAGTTCGTCACGTCGCGGCTCATGACGCCCGTGATCGCGGCCGGCTCCAGCCGCCGCAACCGCCGGCGCAGGCGTCCGCGCGTCTCCGCCGCGACCGCGCTCACTCGACCTCTTCCCCGGTCAGGAGCACGAACACGTCCTCGAGCGTGGCCGCCCGCGCGATGCCGTCGGGCAGCGTCCCGTTAGCGTTCTCGGCGCGCAGGATCGCGACCGCGGTGCCGGTCTGGCGGACGCGGTGGCCGGCCGCCTCCGCGGACTCCCGCACCTCCGCCAGGCGTGCGGGCGGGCCGTAGACCTCGAGCGTCTCGCGACCGGCGTGCTCGAGCACCAGGTCGGCCGGGCGGCCGCGCGCGACCACGCGGCCGGAGGCCATGATCGAGACCGTGTCGGCGAGTCGCTCGGCCTCCTCGATGTAGTGCGTCGACATCAGGATCGACGTGCCCTCGGTGCGGAGCGCGTCGATCAGCGCCCAGAGCTCCTGGCGGACCTGCGGGTCGAGCCCCACGGTCGGCTCGTCGAGCAGCAGCAGCCGTGGCCGGTGCACCAGCGCGCGCGCGATCAGCAGCCGCCGCCGCATGCCACCCGACAGCTTGTCGACGGGGGTGTCGGCGCGGTCGGTCAGGTTCGCGATCTGGAGCGCGCGGTCGACGGCTGCGTGGCGCTCGTGGCGCGGCACCCGGTAGAGCCGCGCGAACACGGCGAGGTTCTGGCGCGCGGTCAGCTCGACGTCGAGGTTGTCGAGCTGCGGGGTCACCCCGCAGAGGGCGCGCGCCTGCTTGGAGTCGCGCGGGACCTCGAAGCCGAGCACCTGGATCTCGCCCGCGTCGGCCATCGCCTGCGCGGTGAGCATCTTCATCGTCGTGCTCTTGCCGGCGCCGTTGGGTCCGAGCAATCCGACGCAGGTGCCCTCCTGTACGTCGAGGTCGAGGCCGTCGACCGCAGTTATCTCTCCAAAGCGCTTGACGACACCACGGAGGCGGAGAGCTGGGGGAGCGGGCACGACGCTCCAGGATGACGAATCGGTTGGGAGGCCGTGATGGGGGTAACACCACCGCTACCGCGACGAGCCGGCGTCGCGGTCAGCGCGCCGCCAGGGCACCCGGGGCGACGGCGGAAGCCACCGCAACCGACTATTCCGTCCAGTCACCGGTGGATCGACCCGAATAAGGCCGCAGCAGCGTCCCTTCTAACCTCTGCGCGGCATGTCGAGCCAATACATCTATTCGATGTACAAGCTGTCCCGTACGCACCCGCCCGACAAGCAGGTGCTCAAGGACATCTCGCTGTCGTTCTTCCCCGGGGCGAAGATCGGGGTGCTGGGCCTGAACGGCTCGGGCAAGTCGACGCTGCTGCGCATCATGGCCGGCAAGGACCAGGACTTCCGCGGCGAGGCGCAGCTCGCCCCCGGCGCGACCGTCGGGATGCTCGAGCAGGAGCCGCAGCTCGACGAGCTCAAGGACGTGCGCGGCAACGTCGAGGACGGCGTCGCCGAGACGCGCGCGCTGCTCGATCGCTTCAACGAGCTCGCGGCGAACTACTCCGACGAGACGGCCGACGAGTTCGCGCGCCTGCAGGACCGGATCGACGCCGCCGACGCCTGGAATCTCGACACACAGCTCGACCAGGCGATGGACGCGCTGCGGCTGCCGCCGCCGGACGCGGACGTCTCCAGGCTGTCCGGAGGCGAGCGCCGTCGCGTCGCGCTCTGCCGGCTGCTGCTCTCCGCGCCCGACCTGCTGCTGCTCGACGAGCCGACGAACCATCTCGACGCGGAATCGGTCGGCTGGCTCGAGCGCCACCTCGAGGACTACAAGGGCACGATCGTCGCGGTCACCCACGATCGCTACTTCCTCGACAACGTCGCGGGCTGGATCCTCGAGCTCGACCGCGGCCACGGGCTGCCGTTCAAGGGCAACTACTCGAGCTGGCTCGAGCAGAAGCAGGCGCGCCTCGCGCAGGAGGAGCGCCAGGAGTCCGCCCGCCAGCGCACGATCGCGCAGGAGCTCGAGTGGGTGCGCGAGAACCCGAAGGGACGGCGCAAGAAGGCCAAGGCGCGCCTCAACAACTACGAGCGCCTGCTCGCGGAGGAGCGCAACGTCAAGCTCGACTCGGTCCAGATCCACATCCCGGCCGGACCGCGGCTCGGCGACAAGGTGATCGAGGCCGCCGGCCTGCGCAAGGGCTTCGGCGACCGGCTGCTGATCGAGGATCTGTCGTTCTCGCTGCCGCCGGCGGGGATCGTCGGCGTGATCGGCGCCAACGGCGCCGGCAAGACGACGCTGTTCAAGATGATCGTCGGCCAGGAGCAGCCCGACGAGGGAACCCTCGCCCTCGGGGAGACGGTTGAGCTTGCCTACGTCGACCAGTCGCGCGACGCGCTCGATCCGGAGAAGTCCGTCTGGGAGGAGATCTCCGAGGGCTACGACAACATCGTCGTCGGCGAGCGCGAGATCGCCTCCCGCGCTTACGTCGCGGGCTTCAACTTCAGAGGCTCCGACCAGCAGCGCAAGGTCGGCGTCCTGTCGGGCGGCGAGCGCAACCGTGTGCACCTGGCGAAGCTGCTGCGCCGCGGCGGCAACACGCTGCTGCTCGACGAGCCGACGAACGACCTCGACGTGGACACGCTGCGCGCGCTCGAGGAGGCGCTGCTCGCGTTCCCGGGCTGCGCCGTCGTGATCTCCCACGATCGCTGGTTCCTGGACCGTGTCGCGACGCACGTGCTGGCGTTCGAGGGCGACTCGCAGGTCGTCTGGTTCGAAGGCAACTTCGAGGCCTACGAGGAGCACCGCCACGAGCGCCTCGGCGCCGAGGCCGACCGCCCGCACCGGATCACCTACAAGAAGCTCGTGCGGGCGTAGCGAGAGCCAGATGCCGGCGTGGGTGGCACTGGGCGCGATCCTGCTCGCCGCCGCCGCGCTCAAGGCGGCCGACCGTACGGGGACGCAGGTCGCGCTGGCGGCGTACGGAGTGCCGGGACGGCTGGCGGCGCCCGCCCTCGCCGCCCTCGTCGCCGTCGAGGCCGGGCTTGCCGCGGGCCTCGCGGCCGGGGCGCAATGGGCGCCCTACGGCGCAGCGCTGCTACTGGCCGGCTTCCTGATCGCGCAGGTCGTCGCGCTCGTGCAGGGCAACGCGGGCGCGCCGTGCGGATGCTTCGGAGCCGGCGGGCGGCTCTCGCGCGCGGCGGCCGGGC
>DASQMT010000218.1:0-9021 GCA_035645355.1 Solirubrobacteraceae bacterium
GCCCGGCTGCGCGACCTCGGGCTGCCGCGCGACGCGCTCGTGTCGCTGATCGTGCGCGGCAGCGAGGCGCTGCTGCCGCGCGGCTCCACCCGACTCGAGGCCGGTGACCGGCTGCTGGTGCTCGCGCGGCGCGAGGTCGCCGACGAGCTGCCCCAGTTGCTCGCCCGATGGCGCACGGGGCCTGTGCACCGGCCGGTGCGTCCCGCGCGGACGTACACCGGCAGCGTCCCGGTCTACACCGCCCGCCGCTGGACCGAGGCCGACGGTGACCCGGCTCGCCCGCGCGAGATCGCCGGCAATGCGGTCGTCGAGCACCTGCGCACACGCCGCGACACCCCGGGCGCGCTCGTGATCCTCGCCGACGGCCGCTTCGCGGTCACCGGCCCGATCCTGATGATGGGACCGCCGGCCCAGGTCCAGACGCAGGTCCGTCGGCGGCTCGTCCGTGCGACCGACGACGCCGAGCTGGCGTGGTGGCAGGAGGTGATCGGCGCCTGCGCGTGAACGCGGATCTCAACCGCCGAGCTCGACCACGACCTTGATGTCGTTCGGCTCGCGCGTGAGCGCCTCGCTCCAGCGGTCGAGCGGGACGCGCCGCGTGATCAGCCGCCCGAGCCACTCGTTGTCGGCCTCCGCGAGCGCCTTCGCGGCCGCCTCGTAGTGGCGCCGGTTCGCGTTGACCGAGCCGAACACGAGGTCGTTCTCGAGCACGATGCGGCGGTTGAGGTCGGCCGCGTCGAGGCTGATGTCGCGGCCGCTCGAGGAGATGCCGGTGAGGCAGACGATCCCGTTCGAGGCGGTGTGGGTCATCGCGTCGAGCAGCACCTGGCTGGCGCCCGTGGCCTCGACGATGATGTCCGGCGGCGGGTCGATCTCCTCCACGCCGCCGGCGTGGTAGCGGCCGCCGAGATCGCGCACCAGCTCCGGCTTCGGGCCGTCGGTCGCGCGGTCGAGCACTGTCAGCTCGAAGCCGCGGCTGCGCGCCAGCAGCGCCGCCAGCAGGCCGATCGGTCCCGCGCCGGTGACGAGCACGTGCTCGGCGCCGATCGTCGCACGGGTGAGCAGGCGGTCGATCTGCTCCCAGGCCTTCGCGACGACGGTCGTCGGCTCCATCAGCACGCCGAGCGCTCCGAGTCCGGGGTCCAGCTTGACGGCGAACTCCGGCTCGATCCGCCAGCGCTCGGAGCCGTAGCCGTGAAGTCCCTTGATGCCGCGCTCGGTGAAGCCCCCGTTGCGGCAGAAGTCCCATTCCCCGGCGGCGCACGAGGCGCAAGGCACCGGGTCCGGGCGCCGCACGATCCCGACCACGAGGTCGCCGGGCGCGAAGCCGCTGCCGTCCGGCGCCTCGGCGACGCGTCCGAGCGACTCGTGGCCGAGCACCAGGCGCTCCGCGCCGGGAGGCGCCGCGCCATAGTCGCCGTGCACGATCTCGGCGTCGGTGCCGCAGATGCCGAGCGCGACTCCGTCCACCAGCAGCGCGCCGTCCTCGACCGGCGGCTCGGGCACCTCCTCCAGCGCGGCCGAGTCCTTGACCCCCGGCTGCAGCGTGATCGCGCGCATCAGCCCGCCGTCCTCGCGCGGTCGCGCGCGGGCGAGGCAGCCGCGCGGTCCAAGTTCAGCGCCGTGTTGACGAGCCCCACGTGCGTGAAGGCCTGCGGGAAATTGCCGACGAGCCGCCCGGCCTGCGGGTCGTACTCCTCGGACAGCAGGCCGACGTCGTTGGCGAGCGCCGCCAGCCGGTCGAACAGCCCCCGCGCCTCCTCGTGGCGGCCGATCAACGTCAGGCAGTCGGCAAGCCAGAACGAGCACGGCAGAAACGCTCCCTCGCCCGGCGGCAGGCCGTCGTCGGCCTCGGTCGTGTCGTAGCGCAGCACGAAGCCGTCGCGGCAGAGCTCGCGCTGGACGGCCTCCACGGTGCCGATCACGCGCTCGTCCGTCGGCGCCAGGAAGCCCACGACGGGAATCATCAGGGTCGCGGCGTCCAGCCCGCGCGACCCGTAGGACTGCGTGAACGTGTTGCGCTCGGGGTCGTAGCCCTGCTCACAGACCTCGCGGTGGATCTCGGCACGCAGCCGCCGCCAGTGATCGGCCGGCCCGTCCTGCCCATACTGCTCCACCATCCGCACCGCGCGGTCGAACGCGACCCAGGCCATCACCTTGGAGTGCACGAACGGCCGCCGCTCTCCGCGCACCTCCCAGATCCCCTCGTCCGGCCGGTCCCACGCCTCCTCGAGGAAGCCCATCAGCGCGCTCTGGAGCCGCCAGGCCGCGTCGTCGGCCTCGATCCCGCCGTCGCGCCCCTGTGCCAGGGCATCCATCAGCTCGCCGTAGACGTCGAGCTGGAACTGCGACGAGGCGGCGTTCCCGATCCGCACCGGCGCCGAGCCCTCGTATCCCGGAAGCCAGTCGAGCTGGAGCTCCGTCAACCGCCGCTCGCCGGCCGGGCCGTACATGATCTGCATCTCCGACGGCGACCCCGCGACGGCGCGCAGCAGCCAGTCGCGCCACTCGCGCGCCTCGTCCATGTAGCCCGCGTGCATCAGCGACTGGAGCGTGAGCGTCGCGTCGCGCACCCAGCAGAAGCGGTAGTCCCAGTTGCGCACGCCGCCGATGAACTCGGGCAGCGAGGTGGTCGGCGCGGCGACGATCCCGCCCGTGGGCCCGTACGTCAGCGCCTTGAGCGTGATCAGGCTACGCTGGACCAGCTCGGCATGCTCGCCCCGGACCGTCGAGCGCCCGGACCACTCCTGCCACCAGCGGGTCGTGTCAGCCGCCGCCGCCGGCCCGTCGACCGGCCTGGGGACCGGCTCGTGCGACGGGTACCACGTGAGGATGAACGGGACCTCCTCCCCCGCGTCGAGCTCGAACTCGGCGACCGTCGTGAGGTCCCGGCCCATGGTCGCCCGGCCCGGGATCAGGTGCACGGCATCCGGCCCGGCGATCGCGGTCAGCCCGCCGTCCTGCGTGCGCCGGACCCAGGGAACCACGCGCCCGAAGTCGAAGCGCAGGATCAGCTCCATACGGACCGCCACGCGGCCTCGCAGGCAGCGTGCGAGCCGGACGACGTCGGGCGCCTCGCCGCGGATCGGCATGAAGTCGACGACCTGCAGGACGCCGTCGGCGGTGTGGAAGTCGGTCTCCAGCACAAGTGTGCCGGGCCGGTAGCGGCGCTCGACCCGGAGCACCTCGTCCGCGGGCGCCACGAGCCAGCGGCCGTGCTTCTCCTCGCCCAGCAGCGCCGCGAAGCACGCGGGCGAGTCGAAGCGCGGCAGGCAGAGCCAGTCGATCGACCCGTCCTTGCCGACCAGCGCCGCTGTCTGCGTGTCGCCGATCAGCGCGTAGTCCTCGAGCGGCAGCGCCATGCCGCCGTACTGCCCCGCCGCGCGAGGCGCTAGTCGGGCGGCCGGGAGAACTGCGCCCGCCAGCAGTGCTCGGGACGCTTGCCCGGTGCGGTCATGCGCTCGACCCGCACCGGCTCCAGCCCGCTGGAGGCGAACAGCTCCACCTCGCTGCGGGTGAGCGGCCACGGCGGTCCGGCGACCGGGCCGCCGTCACCGATCTCCGCCACCACGAGCAAGGTCCCGCCCGGCGCGACCATCCGGCCGACGTTCTCGATCGCCTGCGAGCGCGGCGGCTCGGGCAGGGCCTGGACGGTGAAGACCTCGACGACGAGGTCGAAGGCTTGTCTCCACTCGCCCGGCGGGTCGAGCAGGTCGGCGGTGCGATACTCGACCGTGCTGTCCGGGAAGCGGTCCAGCGCGATCCGGATCGCCGAGGGGGCGATGTCGAAGGCGACCGTTGCGAAGCCGAGCGCGGCGATCAGCTCGGCATCGTCCCCCGGCCCGCTGCCGACCACGAGCGCGCGCCTCCCCGCGCCGAGCAGGCCGTGCTCCGACGTCCACGAGACGAGCAGCGGGTGCGCGGCGCCGCGCGCCCACGGCAGCACGGCCGAGCCTTCGCCGGCAGCGGCGTAGAGGGGTTCGAACCAACCCGTCGGGTCTCTATCGGGTAGCGGAGTCACGCCAGCTCCGGCGGCATCGCCTTCGGCCCGTCCGGGTACAGGCGCGCGAGCTGGTCCGGTGTCATCTCGAGCGTGTTGGCCGCCTCGGGCGGCGCGCCCACGACGAGCCAAAGCGCGTCGGCCGGCGTGTCGTTGAATACCTGGCGGACGGAGTCGGCGCCGACGCACAGCGCCGAGAGCGGCGCGAGCGTCAGTACGTCCTCGTCGACCCGCACGCGGCCGGTGCCCTCGAGCACGACGTAGAGCTCCTCCTGCTGGGCGTGCCGATGACGCGTCGACGCCTGGCCGGGCGCGAGCCGCCACAGCCGCGCGGCGAGCGCGGTCGCCTCCAGCTGCTTGGCCAGGTCCGTGTTG
This sequence comes from Solirubrobacteraceae bacterium, assembly GCA_035645355.1. Lineage (GTDB taxonomy): Bacteria > Actinomycetota > Thermoleophilia > Solirubrobacterales > Solirubrobacteraceae > DASQMT01. Next base: position 4,376 of record DASQMT010000218.1, read on the forward strand.
AGGACGCCCATCTGGTTCGAGGGCCGCCAGAACGCATCGGCGGCGGGGAGCGCGCGGTATGCCATGTCGGAGATTCTGCCGACCTGGGGAACGGCCGACGACGGCGGGCTTCTCGCGGGCTGTCGGCGCCTAGGCTGGGCACGTGAACTTCGAGCGCGACGTCGTCGAGGCCGCACTGCGATGAGACGGGCCTGGCTAGCGCTCGCTGCCCTGGCGCTGCACGCCGGCTGCGGCGACGGCTCCACGCCCGGCGGCGGGCGCGACCTCGACCGCGAGCTGATCGTCGCCGCCTCCGAGAACCGCGTCGACCGCACGCGCGAGCTGATCGCGGACGGTGCCGACGTCAACGCCCAGGACGCGACGCAGCAGAGCGCCTATCTGATCGCCACGAGCGAGGTCGGCGACGACCCTCGGCTGCTCGAACTGACGCTGGCAGCCGGCGGCGACGTCGACGCCAAGGACTCCTACGACGGTACCGGCCTGATCCGTGCCGCCGAGCGCGGCTTCCCGCGGATCGTGCGCCGGCTGCTGGCAACGCCGATTGCGATCGACCACGTCAACCGCCTCGGCTGGACCGCACTCCTCGAGGCGATCATCCTCGGCGAGGGCGGGCCGCGGCACGTCGAGACGGTGCGGCTGCTCGTCGCCGCGGGCGCCGACGTGGACCTCGCCGACGGGGAGGGCGTCGGACCGCTGGCGCACGCGGAGCGCCGCGGCTTCGACGCGATCGTGCGCATCCTGCGGCGCGCGGGTGCCGGGGGATAACCGCACCTCTGCCCGCGGTAGCGTGGGACCCATGACAATCACGCTCGACGAGACCGCCATCGATCCCGCTCGTGTCGCCGCGCTGACGGAGCGGGAGCTGGCGAGGCTGGTCGAGCGGACGCGCCGCTCGGGGGAGCTCTTCGCCCGTGCCCGCGCGGTGATGCCCGGCGGCGTGCCCTCGCAGTTCCAGACGAACGATCCGTGGCCCGTGTACGTGGATCGCGGGGTCGGCGCCCAAGTCTGGGATGTCGACGGCAACGGGTACGTCGACTTCCACAACGGCTTCGGCGTCATGTGCGTCGGTCATGCCAACCCGGTGGTCGCGGCCGCCGTCAAGGCCCGCATGGACGAGGGCACCCACTTCGCCGCCCCGACCGAGGGCTCGATCGTCGTGGCAGAGGAGCTCCGGCGCCGCTGGGGATTGCCGCTGTGGCGCTTCACGAACTCGGGCACGGAGTCCACCATGGACGCCGTCCATCTCGCCCGCGGGGCGACCGGCAGGGACGTGATCGTCAAGATCGAGGGCAGCTACCACGGTCACCACGACGCCGTGATGATCTCCGTCAAGCCGCCGCCCGCGCTGATGGGCGACCGTGAACGCCCCAACGCCGTCACCTACGGGCTGGGCTATCCCTCGACGACCGCCTCCCAGACGCGGCCGATCCCCTTCAACGACGCCGACGCGCTCGAGCGGGTGCTCGTCGAGCTCGACGGCCAGGTCGCCGGCGTGATCCTCGAGCCGGCGATGATGAACATCAACATCGTGCCGCCGCTGGCGGGCTACCTCGAGCGCGTGCGCGAGCTGGCGACCGCGTACGGCGTCGTGCTGATCTTCGACGAGGTCAAGACCGGAGCGGCCGTCGCGGCCGGCGGGGCGACCGAGCTGTTCGGCGTCACCCCCGACGTCGTCTGCCTGGCGAAGGCGATCTGCGGCGGCCTGCCGGGCGGCGCGGTCGGGATGACCGAGCCGCTCGGGGCGCTCGTCGCCGACGGCCGCGTGCGCCAGCAGGGCACGTTCAACGGCAACCCGCTCGTGATGGCCGCTGCGCAGGCGACGCTGCTCGACGTGCTCTCACCCGCGGCATACCGGGCGCTGCAACTGGCCAACGCCGAGCTGATGGCCGGCTGCGATCGGGTGATCGCCGAGTACGGCCTGCCGGCGCACACGATCGGCATGGGCGCCAAGGGCTGTGTCGTGATGGCGAGCGAGCCGATCCTGGAGTACCGCGACTACCTGACGCGGATCCACCACGACCTCACCACACTGGCCTGGCTCTACCACATGAACAACGGCATCTTCATGACGCCCGGCGTCGACGAGGAGTGGACGCTGTCGGTGGCCCACTCCGACGAGCACCTGCGCCGCTACGTCGAGGTGTTCGAGACCTTCGCGCGTGACGTGACGGCCGGCAACGCCTAGCGCTCCGGGACGGCGAGAATCGCGTCGATCTCGACCTCGGCACCCAGCGGCAGCGCGGCGACGCCGATCGTGCTGCGTGCCGGCGGCGCGTCGCCGAAGTAGCCGCCGTAGGCGGCATTGACGTCCTTGAACGTCGAAATGTCGGTGACGTAGATGCCGCAGCGCACGGCGTCGTTCTCGAGCGTCGCGCCCGCCGCGGCCGCGACGAGCGCGAGGTTGTCCAGGCAGCGCCGGGTCTGCGCTCCGATGTCGCCCTCCACGAGCTTGCGGGTCTCCGGATCGACCGGCGTCTGCCCGGAGAGGAAGATCAGCCCGCCGGCCCGGACGGCGTGGGAGTAGGGCCCGGCGGCCTCGGGGGCGCCGACAGCGGTGACGGTTTCGCGATGGTGGGACATGGAAAGGCAACCTACCGTGAGCAACCGGTTGGCGGCGGAGACCTCCCCCTACCTGCTCCAGCACGCGGAGAACCCGGTCGACTGGTACCCGTGGGGCGAGGAGGCGCTCGAGCGCGCGCGGCGCGAGTCCAGGCCGATACTCGTCTCGATCGGCTACGCCGCCTGCCACTGGTGCCACGTGATGGAGCGCGAGTCGTTCGAGGACCCCGAGGTCGCGGCGCTGATGAACGAGCGCTTCGTCTGCATCAAGGTCGACCGCGAGGAGCGCCCGGACCTCGACGCGATCTACATGGACGCGGTCCAGGCGATGACCGGCCGCGGCGGCTGGCCCTTGAATGCCTTTCTCACCCCCGAGGGCGTGCCCTTCTACGCCGGCACGTACTGGCCGCCCGAGCCGCGTCATGGCATGCCCGCCTGGTCTCAGGTCGTCACGGGCGTGGCCGACGCGTGGCGCGACCAGCGCGCCGAGGTCGAGGCGGCCGGAGAGCGGATCCTGCCCCGGCTCGCGGGCGCGGCGGCGCTCGCGCCGGCCGCGGGCCAACTCGACCCCGCGGGGCTCGACGCCGCGGTCGCGACCCTGCGGCGCGGCTATGACTCGGAGCACGGCGGCTTCTCGAAGAGCGCACCGAAGTTCCCGGCCACGTCGGCGATCGAGTTCCTGCTGCGCCGGGGCGAGCGCGAGATGGCGCTGCACACGCTGCGCGCGATGGCGTCGGGAGGCATGTACGACCAGATCGGCGGCGGCTTCGCGCGCTACTCGGTCGACGAGCGCTGGGTGATCCCGCACTTCGAGAAGATGCTCTACGACAACGCGCTGCTGGCGCGCGCCTACCTGCACGCGTTCCAGATCTCGGGCGAGTCGTTCTTCGCGCGCGTGTGCACCGAGACGCTCGACTGGGCGCTGCGCGACCTGCGCCAGGACGAGGGCGGCTTCGCGTCCGCTCTCGACGCCGACTCCGAGGGCGAGGAGGGGCGCTTCTACGTCTGGACGCCGGACGAGCTACGCGCCGCGCTGGCCGACGACGCGCTCGCCGAGGAGGCGCTGGCGCACTTCGGCATGACCGGCGCGCCCAACTTCGAGGGCCGCTGGGCGCCCGTGCGCGCGACCCGCGACCCAGAGCGCCTGGACGAGATCAAGGCGCGCCTGCGCGCATACCGGGAGCGACGGGTCTGGCCGGCGCTCGACGACAAGCGGCTGACCGCCTGGAACGCGCTCATGATCTCCGCGCTCGCCGACGCCGGCGCCGCGCTTGCGCGCATGGATTACCGCGACGCGGCGGTCGCCTGCGCGGAGTTCGTCTGGCGCGACATGCGCGACTCCGAAGGGCGGCTGCTCCGCAGCTTCAACCGCGGCCAGGCTCGCCTGGGAGCGTACCTCGAGGACCATGCGTTCCTGCTCGAGGCGCTGCTGACGCTCTACGAGACCACGTTCGATCCGCGCTGGTTCGGGGCCGCGCGCGAGCTCGCCGACACGATCCTCGCCCGCTTCGCCGATGCCGAGCACGGCGGGTTCTTCTCGACCGCCGACGACCACGAGGCGCTGATCGCGCGCCGCAAGGAGCTCGAGGACGCGCCGATTCCGGCCGGCGGCTCGGCGGCCGCGTTCGGGCTGCTGCGGCTGGCGGCCCTCACGGGCGAGCACCGCTACGAGGAGGCGGCGCTCGGCGTGCTGAGGCTGCTGCACGAGCTGGCCCCGCAGCATCCGGTCGCCTTCGGCCACCTGCTGCAGGCGCTCGACTTCCACCTCGCGCCGGTCAAGGAGGTGGCGATCGTAGGCCCGGGCGCCGAGCCGCTCGTGCGCGTCGTGCGCGAGTCCTTCCGGCCGCACCTGGTCCTCGCCGGCGGGCCGGCCGACGGCGTGCCGCTACTGCAGGGGCGCGAGCCCGTCGACGGTCGCGCCACCGCGTACGTTTGCGAGCGCTTCACCTGCCTGCGGCCGGTCACCGAGCCCGCGGAGCTGGCCGCGCTGCTCTGAGCGGCGCGATGTGATCTTTTGGCTGCGACCGCCCGGATGAGACACGAACTGCGGTAGAACTCACCGCTCTCCCCGTCTCCCGCCGCCGAAG
>DASQMT010000219.1:0-12007 GCA_035645355.1 Solirubrobacteraceae bacterium
CTGGCACGCGAGTCGACGTGGTACCGCAACGCCACGACCGTCGACGACCTCACGACGGAGGCGATCCCGGCGCAGCTCACAGGGGAGCGGCCCGAGCGCGGCTCGCTCCCGACCTCGCGCGACCACCCGCGCAGCCTTTTCACGCTGTTCGAGGGCAGCCATGAGCTGACCGTCGTCGAGCCGATCACGGACCTCTGCCCGGAGCGCGCCTGCGCCAAGCCGCGCGCGGGCATGGTCGACCGGCTGCGATCGCTCAGGTCCGACCTGGAGGTCGTCTCGCAGCATCTGCTGCTGCCCGCGGACCTGCGCGACGGGCTGCCGGCGATCGACAACGTCTGGGAGGGCTTCGGCACGGGCTCCGCGGCCCCCGCCGGCGAGCTCCAGGGCGGCCGCCTCCTCAAGCGCGGCGTGCTCGCGCGGCTCGCGCGCGACGACGCCACCGCCGGCTTCCAGCGCGTGATCGCCGCACTCGACGAACAGGGGACGAAACCGCCGCTGGTCTTCGTCCACTCGACGCTCCCGCACGCCGGCTGGCGCTTCCTGCCCGACGGTCGCCGCTACCCGATCGAGGGCAAGGAGTTCCCGGGCCTTGCCAGCAAGGGCTGGATCGGACCGCAGTGGCAGGCCGACCAGGCGTTCCAGCGCCACGTGCTGCAGGTCCAGTACACCGACCGGCTTGTCGGCGCGCTGCTGGACAAGTTGCGCGCCCGCGGGCTCTTCGACGACGCCGTGGTCGTGGTGACTGCCGACCACGGCGCCGCGTTCATCAGCGGAGAGCCCCGCCGGCCTGCGAACCGCGCCAACATCGGGATGATCGCTCCGGTGCCGTTCTTCGTCAAGCTGCCCGGCCAGCGCGCGGGGCGCGTCGAGGACGCTGCCGTGCGCACGATCGACGTCCTGCCGACGATCGCGGCGGCGGCAGGGGTCGCGCTGCCCTGGAAGCCCGACGGCGTGCCGGTGCAGGACCGCGCGGTCGACCTCGATGCGCCGATCGACGTCACACACGCGGGCGAGCCGGCCGTGACGCAGCCGCTCGGCGCCGTGCTCGCGAAGCGGCGCGAGCGCGAGCGGGTCGAGGCGCGGCTGCTGCGCGACGGCGTGTACGCGGTCGGCCCGCGCCCCGAGCTGCTCGGCCGGCGCATCGCCGCGACCGGCGGTGCGCAGCGGCTGGTCGCCGACACGGACGCCGACGAGCTGCCCGCCTTCGTCTCGGGCCGCGCCGACGGGCTGCAGCCGGATGCCGAGCTGGCGGTGGCTGTCAACGGACGCGTGCAGGCGACCACACGCGTCTATCGCGACGGCGACCGCCCGGTCTACGCGGCGCTCGTGCCGCCGTCGTCGCTGCGCGACGGCGCGAACTCGGTCGTGGCGCTGGAGGTGCTGCCGGACGGCGAGCTGCGCCCGCTGGGCTGAATCCCGCGCTGCGCGCGCAGCTCCGCCTTGTGGGCGCGCTTGCCGGCCTGGTACTCCGCGAGCGCCGCCGCCGAGTCGACGTCGCCGAGCGTCGGATGGGCGGGCACGAGCGGCTCCGCGAGCGCGACCCCGAAGCGCTTCGCGAGCACCGCGCCGAGCGCCTTGACCTTCATCTCGCCGAACCCCGGCAGCGCCTCGATGTTCGCCTTCAGCTCGGCCGGCGTTCCGGCGTCGGTCCAGACCCGTGCGGCGTCGCCGTCATAGCGCTCGGCGACGTGCGCGGCGAGGTCGCGGACGCGCCGCGCCATCGAGCCGGGGAAGCGATGGATCGCGGGCCGCTCGCGGAAGATCGGCTCGAGGTCGGCGCCGGCGATGCTGACGGCGTCCAGCGTGCCGAGCCGCCGGCGCAGCACGAGCGGCCCCTCGAAGGCCTTCTGCACCGTGACCTGCTGGTCGAGCACGAAACCGATCAGGAGCGCGAGCGGGTCGCGGGCGATCAGCTCGTTCGCCTCGTCCGAACCGGTGAAGTGCAGCCGCTCGCTCACCGGGCGATCGTAGCCGAGCGGTCATCGCACGCGGTGGCGCGGCACCAGCGCGCGCGCGGCAGCGAGCAGGCCCGCGCCGGCTTCAGCCGGCTCGAGCCGGTGATCCGCCGCGTAGGCCTGCCGGAGCGCGCGGGCCACCTGCTCGACCGCGACGCCGGGCAGCGCCTCGTCGAGCGCGCCGGCGACGGCCGGGTCCACGTCCAGCGCGAGCGCTGCGTAGACCGCCGCCAGCGCGGCCCGCAGCGCGGCCCCGCCGCCGGCGACGACCACCGCGCTCGTCGCCGCGCCGTGCCTGACGACGCGCTGCCCGATGCCGGCGACCTTGATCCGGCCACCGGCGTTGATGCTGTGCGGGCCGGCGCAGTACTCGCCCGGCAGCTCGCCGATGCGGGCGTCAGCGCCCAGCGACGCCAGCGCGTCGCGCACGCGGCGTGACTGGTCCTCGAAGCGCGCCGTCAAGCCGCTGGTCGCGTCGCGCTCGCGGACGATGTGCTCCAGCACCACGCACGACTGGCCGAACAGGGCGGCATGCCCTCCGACCGAGCGCACCAACGGCGTGAATCCGCGAGCGTGCGCGATCGCGCACGCCGATTCGAATCCGGGCGCCAGCGCGTCGAGCCGCCCGAACGCGGCCGTCGCGCCGGGACGGTAGATCCGCAGCGCCGGCCCGCGCCGACCGCTCGCGACCTCCAGCAGCAGCGCGTGCGACAAGGCGATGTCGAGCACCGGATCCTCCGGGGAGGCGTCGGTGACCAGCTCGAGCGTCATGCCGTGGAGTCTGGGACACGCGCAAGCGGGTGTGCGTTACGTCTGCCGCCCTGTCGCGGGCGGCCCGAGTGCGGCGCGCTATGCCCGCTTGGGCTTGCGCGGGCGCGGCGGGTTGCGCTCGCGCTCGGCGGCTGTCATCTGACGCACCACCAGCGACCCGCTCTCGACCTGGCGCTCCACCTCGGCGAGCTTGGTCAGCCGCTTCTCGTCCTGCTGTTCCTTCTGGGTCTTCACGATCATCTCCTCATGGCGTACTGCTCGGGGTCGGCGGGGGCAACGGATCACCGCGCCTGGCATGTGCCAGCCGCTCCGCGGCGGCATGCGCGGTGCGCTCGAGCTGGCGCAGGCGGGCCGGGCTCGTGGCTGCCGCGCTGCCGCTCATGACGCGTGCCCGGTAGAGCTGGAAGCGGTCGCGGTGATACTGCGATTCCGCGGCGAGCTGCTCGAGGTCATGATCGGACGGCACGGGGGGCCTCGTCGGTCTCTGGCTGCCGGACCACGCGTCGGTAGAGACCGGAGACCCGAGCGGTGGTAGGGCGCGTCGGAGCGCACCCTGGCCATCAGTTTAGTTCAGGCTTCCCCGGATCGCTGTGGCTGGTGTCATTCCAGACCCAGATCACCCGCCGCTCGCGCTCGTAGCCGAGGTCGCACAGCGACGCCGTGCTCAGCGCCAGCCGGCTGCCTGCGGCGGGTGGCAGCCCGAGCCAGCGGGCGCCGAGGATGCGCAGTATGTGGCCGTGGGCGAACAGCGCGACGTCGCCGCCGGCGGCGTCGGCGCACGCGATCACGCGGTCGACGCGCTCGGCTGCCGCGGCCAGCGGCTCGCCGCCGGGCGAGCCGTCCTTCCAGAGGTCCCAGCCGGGTCGCTCGGTGCGGATCTCCGCCGTCGTCCGGCCCTCGTACTCCCCGTAGCCCAGCTCGAGCAGGTCGTCGGTCGCCTCCGCGACGTCGCCGAGGCCGGCGAGCTGCGCCGTTTCCCAGGCTCGCTTCAGCGGGCTGCTGAGGACCAGCGCGAACTCGCGCGCGGCCAAGCGCCGGCCGAGCGCCTTCGCCGCCGGCCGGCCCTCGTCGAGCAGCGGGAGGTCGGTCCTGCTGGTGTGCTGCCCTGAGAGGCTCCATTCGGTCTCGCTGTGGCGGACGAGCAGAACGGCGGGTCCGTTGCGTGCCATCCGTGCACTATCGCGCATGGGGGCCGCATCTAGAGTCTCCTGGCGGGGTCGAACGGCGCGAGCTCCGGAGCGGCACGACCCTCGAGCACCAGCGGCGCGAGCAGATCGGCGGTCGCCGGAGCGAGCGTCACGCCGAGCATCCCATGGCCCGTGGCGAGGAAGACGCCGTCGAGTCCCGGCAGCGCGCCGATCAGCGGCAGCCCGTCCGGCGTCGCCGGACGCATGCCGGCCCAGGCCTCCACGGGCGTCTCGGAGTCGGGCTGCCAGCCCGCAAGGTACGGCCGGGCGGCGGCGCGCAGCCGCTCCCCGACGCCCGGCGCCACGTCCGGACCGCGCGCCCCGAGCTCGAAGACGCCGGCGATCCGGACGCCGCTGTTGAACGGGCTGAGCCCGAGCTTTGCCTCGGCGAGGTACAGCGCGTGCCGCGGCGGCGTGCCGCGGCCCTCGAGGGTGACGCTGTAGCCGCGCGCTCCGAGCAGCGGCACGCGCACGCCGAGCCGGTGCAGCAGCGGCACCGTCGGCAGCCCGGCCGCGATCACGACCCGCTCCGCCCCCACGACCTCGCCGGCGGTCGTCTCGAGCGCCCAACCGCCGTTGCGCCGCGCCAGTGAGCGCAGCTCGCAGCCCTCGCGCACTTCGACGCCGTCGCTGCGCAGGCGCTCGGCGAGGCCGGCGGTCAACTCCTCGGGTCGTACGAAGCGGTCGACGCGCGCGTGCAGCCCTGCCCCGACGCGCGCGCTGTCGAGCGCAGGCTCGAGCGCGGCCAGCGACGGCGCGTCGAGCTCGTCGATCGCCCCGCCCTCGTAGCCCAGCTCGCGCAGGCGCCGGAAGACCGTCCGGTAGAGGTCGAGCCCGCCCGGCGTTCGCGCCGCGACCACGAGGCCGGCCGTGTGCATCTCGAACGCCACGCCCGCCGAGCGGTAGGCGTCGAAGAGCTCCAGTGTGCGGCGGTTGAGCGCGAGCAGGGCACTGACCCCGGAGTCGAAGCGTCGCGGGCTGCAGCTGCGCCGGAAGCTCCAGAGCCAGCGCGCGAATCCCGGATCGAGGCTCGGCCGCAGCACGAACGCCTCACCGCCGCGGACGAGCTGGCGCAGGCCTTCTCGCACCATCCCGGGCGCCGGCAGCGGGTAGGTGAAGCTCGGCGAGACCCAGCCCGTGTTGCCACGCGAGACGCCACCGCCGACGCCGGCGCGCTCGAGCACGACGACGTCAGCGCCGCGGCGGCGGAGCTCCCACGCGCAGGCCAGCCCGACCACGCCGGCGCCGACCACGGTGACCCTGCGCTCGCTCACCGTCCGCGCCCCGCGGTCAGTCCTTCCAGTTCACGAACCGCTTGGCCGGCTCGCGGACCTGCTCCCCGAGCACGGGATGCTGAGCCATGTCGGGCGAGTATCGGCTCGCCGGCACGACGCGGCCGAGGCGCTCGGCCATCGAGCGCACGTGGTGCGGGGCGCCGCCGCAGCAGATGCCGATGAAGCCGACGCCCAGGTCCCTGGCCGCCGCGGCGAAGTCCGCCATCTCGAAGCGGGTGCAGAGGAACGGGTCGAGCGCGAGCGGATACCCCCGCGCGCCATGGGCGTCCCGGAGCGACTGGAAGGTCGGCTGGGCCGGGGTCGTGCGATAGGGGACGGGCTGGGCGGCGACGTGGCATGAGACTGCGGCCCGCACCTGCTCGAGGATCGGCAGCATCGTCTCCGGCCCGCGCGAGCAGTTGAGCCCGACGACGTCGGCGCCGTTGGCCTCGAGCTGCTTGCAGGCCTCGTCGAGCTCGTGCCCGTCGATCGTCTGCTCGCTCGTGGACGCGAACGTGACGATCGACGGCAGGCCGAACTCCTGGATCACCTCGAGCGCGATCAGCGCCTCGCCGAGGAAGTCGTTCGTCTCGGAGATGATCAGGTCGGCTCCCTCCTCGGCTGCCCAGCCGACCTGCTCGCGGTACATCTCACGCACCGTCGCGCCCGAGCTGTCCGGCGCGTCCGGGTCATAGGCCCAGGTGTTGCAGATGTTGCCTGCGACGAGCGCGTCGCCCTCGGCGGCGACCTCCTTGGCGAGCCGCAGGGCATCGCGGTTGAGCGGCTCCAGGTCTCCCTCGCGCCCGATCGACCGCAGCTTCTCCCGATGCCCGTAGTACGTGAAGGCGACCATCACATCGGCGCCGGCGCGCAGCATCTCGCGATGCAGCTGGCGCACGGCCTCTGGGAAGTCGAGCACGACCTCCGGCACGAACGGGCCGCCCATCACGTAGCCGCGGCGCTCGAGCTCGAACAAGTAGCCCTCGGCCCCGAGGACGACGCCTTCATCGAGGCGTTCACGAATCCCTCTCATGACGCCGGATCGTAGTCGGCCGCCCGTCAGGCCACGCGGAGCACCGGCCGCACGGCGCCGGCGAGCACCGTCAGCAGTGCCGCGACGACCTTCGGATCGAGCTGCGACCCGGCGCTGCAACGCAGCTCCTCCACCGCCTCCTCGGCCGTGCGCGGTGAGGAATACGGCCGCGCCTCGGTCATCGCCGAGTACGCGTCGGCCGCGGCGACGATGCGTGCCTCGATCGGGATCGAGCCGCCCAGCAACCTGTCCGGGTAGCCCGTGCCGTCGTAGCGCTCGTGGTGGTGGCGAACGGCCGCGGCGGCGTCGCGCAGCGGACCCACGCCGCGAACCATGTCCTCGCCGACGATCGGATGCGTGCGGACGAGCGCCCAGTCGGCGTCGTCCAGCGGCCCTGGGTTGGCCAGGATCCGCTCGGGGACGGCGACCTTGCCGACGTCGTGTAGCCATCCGCCGAGCCGGCAACGCAGCACCAGCTCCGGCTGCAGCCCCATCTGGACGGCCGTCCGGGCGGCGAGCGTCGCCACCTCCTCCGCGTGGCGCTCCGGCGGTCCGCCGCGCACGCCCGACGCCAGCGCGAGCGCGCGTGCGACGCCGACCGACTCCGGCTCGTCGTGCGACGTCTCGGCGCGGCCGACATCGGGCACCAGCGAGACGCGGTTGCGACCTTCGCGCTTGGCGGCGTACAGGCAGCTGTCGGCGGCCTCGACGAGCGTGTCGAGGCTGCGGAGACCTCCGGCGGTCCGGACGGCGCCCAAGGAGATCGTCAGGCGGACGCTCACGCCGCCCGCTACCACCGGCAGGAGCGCCACCGCGGCGCGCAGCCCCTGGGCACGCTGCTCGAGCTCCGTGTTCGAGCGGATGCCGCGAAGCAGCACCGCGAACTCCTCCCCGCCCCAGCGCGCGAGACAGTCGCCCTCCTTCAGGCCCGCCCTCAGGCGGCTCGCGAGCTCGACCAGCACCGCGTCGCCGACGACGTGGCCGTGGGCATCGTTGACCTGCTTGAAGTGATCCGCGTCGAGCAGCAGCAGCCCGCAGCCGTCCGGCTCGTCGACCAGGCCGCGGGCGACGATCTCGGCGAAGTGCCGGCGGTTGGAGGAGCCGGTCAGCTCGTCGGTCCGCGCGCGCTGCTCGGCCGCGCCACGCGTGCGCCGCAGCTCGTCCTCCAGCTGCCGGCGCTCGCTGACGTCGCGCAGCGCCCCGTCGTAGAAGAGGGTCCCGTCCTCGTCGCGCCGTGGCCGGACGCGATCGAGGACGATCCGCTCGACGCCGTCCAGCCCGATGACGCGGTACTCGAGCTCGATCGGGAGCCCGTCGGCAAGCTGTGCGACGCCCGCGTCCCAGCGGCCGCGGTCCTCCGGGTGCAAGAGCTCTCGCCAGAGGCGGTCGGCGAGCTCGCCGGCGGGCAGCGGCCCGCCGGCGAGCGCCTCTCGGTGGGGGCCACGGTAGACGGTGTGGGCGCTGCCATCGGGCGCGACCCGGAGCGTGTAGAGGTGGTCGTCCATCGCCTCCACCACGCGCGAGAGCGCAGCATGCGTCTCGGCGAGCTCGGCGCGCAGGCGCCGCGGCTCGGTTACGTCGCTCACGATGCCGCTGATCTCGACGCTGCCGTCCGGGCGTCGGCGGGTCGCGGCACGGTCGTGCACCCAGCGCGTGATCCCGTCGGCGCCGATGAGGCGATACTCCGCGCCGGCGTCCTCGCCGGCGGCGAGCGCCGCGTTGAAGGCGTCGTAGAGGTGGCGGTCCGAGGGATGCACCGCAGCCTCCCAGTTGTCCAGCTCCGCGTCCGCGACCGCGCCGCCGAGCATCCGGGCCGCGCCCGGTCCCTGGAAGAGCTCATGCATGCCTCCGCCGGGGAGCGCCTGGGCCATGTAGACGTGCTCGCCGATGACGTCGAGCAGGCGCGCGAAGCGGTCGCTCGCCTCGGCGAGCTGCGCATCGGCCTGCTCACGGGCCGTCACGTCGGAGACGATGCCGTGCACGATCAGAATGCCGTCCGATCTGCGCTGTGGGCGCGCGCGGTCGCGCACGATGCGCGTGACGCCGTCGAGGCCGCGCATGCGGTAGGTCGCGCTCGCATCCTGGCCCCGCAGCAGCTCCCGGTTGTAGCGCTCGTAGACGGCGCAGTCGTCGGGGTGGATGCGCGACTCCCAGAACTCCCCTCTCGGCGTGCCGGCGGGTCCGCGACCGCCCGTGAAACGCTCGAACGCAGGCCCCTCCATGTGACTGACGTAATGACCGTCCGGCGTCACCGCGCCGGAGTAGACGTGCTCCTCGAAAAGGTCGACAAGGTCGGGAACCCTGGGGCCCCTGAGCCCGAAGCGCGTCGCGAGCCGATCGCCGAGCTGCCAGGCGCGAGACAGCAGCCAGCGGACAGGTGGCGAGTGGCTGCCGGGGAAAGGTCGGGGCGAGGTTGGCACGCGTGCTCTCCACGAGGCATCGGCAGCGGGCCGCGGTGTCTATAGGGGGAGCGCCGGGCGGATCGCCCTAGTGCTGCAGCCACCGGCGCAGCAGCCGGCGGACGCGCTCGACAGGGCCGAGCACGATCGCGCGCAGCACGACGGTGCCATCTGGCCTGCGCTCGGGGAGCAGCTCGAGTCGGGTCACGCACACCAGGCTGGCGGGCCAACCTGAGGCGCAGATCAAGATTGCTTACGAAACGTACGCCGTCATCGGCCCGTAAAGCGCCGCGGCAGGCGCACGGGCGAGAAGGCGTTAGCGGCGGCGGCCGCGAACGTGCGCGGCTCGAGTTTTGCGAGCAGCGCGCGCAGCTCGTCGCGCTCGCCGTGCTCCATCCGCGGCCCGCGACGCACCAGCTCGCCCAGGCGGCGGCGATCGGCATCGTCGAGCTGCTGGAACTGACGGCGGGCGAGCAGTGCCAGCTGAGCGACCGCTAAGAGCTTGAATAACGGCAGCCGCCGCAAGGATCGGAACATGGCCGGGGCTTACCCGGTCGAGCCTCCTCCAAGCGCGCTGTTCGGAGAGTCCGCCGACGACGGAGCCGCTACGGTGATCGCACGGCCCCACTTTGCTCTCTCGACAGCCGGAGACTGACCCCATGAGCCAAGCCAGCAAGAAGCTGCTGCAGTACCTCGACGAGGCCCACGCGAGCGAATTGGGGTTGGTGCGCGTGCTGCAGTCGCAGATCGCCATGACCCCGCGCGGTCGCTACCGGACCGCGCTCGAGAAGCACTTGGGCCAGACGCGCGACCACGCCGAGCGGCTGCAGACCCGGATGCGCGAGCTCGGCCAGGGCGGCAACCCGCTCCAGGCCGGCCTCGGGGTGGCCGAGGCGGTGATCGCCCAGGCGCTCGCGCTCGGCAAGACGCCGCTCGACCTGCTGCGCGGCTCCGGTGGCGAGGAGAAGGTGCTCAAGAACGCAAAGGATGCCTGCGCGACCGAGGCCCTGGAGATCGCGACCTACACGGCGCTCGAGCAGCTCGCACGCTCCGTCGGCGACGAGACGACCGCGCGCCTGGCCGCCTCGATCCGCGCCGACGAGGAGAAGATGCTGGAGCGCGTGCTGCAGGAGATTCCGAGGCTGACCGGCGCGGTGGTGGGGGCCGAGGTTCCCGCCCCTGAGCAGGCCAACGGGAAGCCCAGGCGCAACGCCGCTGCGAAGACGACGAACGCCCGCTGAGACGGCTTGTAGCTTCGCGCTAAATACAGCTCCGAAATACGTCGTCCAGTGACGTTCGGGGGCAGTGGCGTTGCGGGCATCCTGTAGGACGTGTCCACTACGCATCCGAACCCGAACCCGCATCACGCCGCCTCTCGCCTCGAGCGCCGCATCACGGTCGTGGCGGTCGTCCTTCCGTTCGTCGGCTTCCTGGCCGCTCTCTGGCTGCTGTGGGGTGGAGCCGTCACCTGGCGCGACCTCGGCATCCTGGCCGTCATGTACGTGCTGGTCGGCTTTGGCGTCACGATCGGCTTCCACCGGATGCTCACGCACCGCTCGTTCGAGGCCAAGCCGTGGTTCCGGGCGACGATCGCGATCTTCGGCTCGATGTCCGTGCAGGGCGCGGTCATCCACTGGGTCGCCGACCATCGCAAGCATCACACCTTCACCGACGAGGAAGGCGACCCGCACAGCCCGCACACGCACGCGGGCGAAGGTTGGCGCGGTGTCCTGACAGGCCTCTGGCACTCGCACATGGGCTGGCTGTTCGAGGACCAGCACACGTCCGCGCGGCGCTTCGCCCCCGACCTGCGCAACGACCCCGTGATCCGCTGGGTCGACAAGCTCTTCCCGCTCTGGGTGATGCTCGGGCTCGTGATCCCGTTCCTCGCCGGCCTCGCACTCTCAGGCGGCTCGTTGTGGGCCGGCTTCACCGCCTTCCTCTGGGCTGGGCTGGTACGCGTCTTCCTGCTCCATCACGCGACCTGGAGCGTGAACTCGATCTGCCACATGTACGGTCGCCGCGAGTTCGCTACCGACGACGAGAGCCGCGACAACTGGCTCGTCGCGCTCGTCTCGTTCGGCGAAGGCTGGCACCACAGCCACCACGCGTTCCCCACCTCGGCACGCCACGGTCTGCAGCGCAAGCAGATCGACCCGTCCTACGCCGTCATCCGTCTGCTCGAGCGCCTCGGCCTGGTCTGGAACGTCAAGCAGCCGCGCGCCGAGCAGATCGCCGCCAAGCGGCAGGCGGCGGTCGCCAGCGGCCCGGCGCTCGTGTCGGAGCGCCAGGCTGCGTAGCGGCTCGACGATCTACGCGGAGCCTCCCCGCGTGATCGGCGGGTTGTGGTGATAGGCGGGATTCAGACGTCCAGCTCATGCTCCTGCGCGATCGCGTTCGCATCGCAGAATGCCTCGAAGGCGTACAGCTCGAGCAGGCTCGAGCGGAAGTCGTCCTTCGTGCGCACGGCGAGCTCCAGCAGGTACAGCTCCCGCACGGAGTGATCGTCCGCGCGTGCGGCTGCGAACCGCACGCGCGCCTCGTCGGGGTCGGTCGGTGTCATGCTGTCGGGCAGACGGCGGTCAGGCATGGGATACCTCCCGCTCGCCGGCGCGCGGCTCCTGCTGCCAGCGCGCGATCGCGATCTCGCCTTCGACGGTCTTCGCCAGGTGCTCCAGATCGGGTCCCGCCGCCTCCTCCATGCGCGTGACCATCAGGAAGTCGACCTCTCCTCTCACGAGCCTGCCGACCGCGGTCTGCAGACCCGGCCTCTGCCATATCAGGCGATCGTCCTCCGCGTCCGCGACGAGCCCGGCCAGGGCGAGCCCGTGTGCGGCGCATTCCGCCTCGACCGCTCGGGTGTGCAACTGCAGCTGGGCGTCGCGCGGCTCCCCGGCCGCGACCAACACGTACGCCAGCGCCCGTGCGCGCGACTGCGCCGGCGCGGGGACTTCCGACAGCGAAGTTGCGCGGGTTCGCCGTAGGAACACGGCGAGTCCGGCGAGCAGCGACGCCAGCAGCAGCAGGAGCGGCACGTACCCGGCCGGCGATGAGCCGCCGTCGTCCGCCGCGACGCGATCGGCGCGGGTGGTGTTGGTGCGTGGGGGCGTGGCAGCGGCGATGCTCGCCTCGGGGGTCGTCGTCCGCCCGGCGCCGGCGACGACGCTGCGCGCCGGCTCGCCGCCACGTGTCGCAGCACGTAGGTGCCGCACGGTGACGAACGTCGCGCGGCCGTGGAGCGGCAGACCGTGCTTGACCTGAAACCACGCCACCGCTGCGCGGGTACGCGGCCCGAACAACCCATCGACCGGACCAGGGCGATACCCCAGGCGACGCAGCCGCTGTTGAACTTCGCGAACCCGGTCAGACCCGCCGGGGCGGTGATAGC
>DASQMT010000220.1:0-8877 GCA_035645355.1 Solirubrobacteraceae bacterium
TAGCCCTCGGCCGCGGCGACGGCCGAGGTCAGGTGCTGGTCCGTGTACTCCTCCGCGAACGCGTCGCGCGCGGCCTCCGGGTCGTCGGCCGCCGCGATGTCGCGCCGGTTGACAATCCCGACGGCCTGCTTGGCGCCCATCACGCCGAGCGTCGCCTGCGGCCAGGCGAACACGTAGTCCGCGCCGAGGTCGCGCGAGTTCATCGCGATGAAGGCGCCGCCGAAGGCCTTGCGCAGCACGATCGTCACCTTCGGCACGGTCGCCTCGGCGAACGCGTGCACGAGCTTGGCGCCGTGGCGGATGACGCCGCCCTTCTCCTGCTTCGTGCCGGGCATGAAGCCGGGCGTGTCGACGAACACGAGCAGCGGGATGCCGAACGCGTTGCAGGTGCGGACGAACTTGGCCGCCTTCGTGGCGGCGTCGGAGTCCAGCACGCCGCCCATGAACTTCGGCTGGTTGGCGATGATCCCGACCGGCTTGCCCTCGAGGCGCGAGAACCCGCAGACGATGTTGCGCGCCCACCGCGGGCACCATTCCAGCAGTCGCCCGCCGTCGACGGTGCCGCGGATCACGTCGCGCACGTCGTAGACGATGCGATCGGAGTCGGGCACCGCCTCACCGGGGTCATAGCCGACCGGCTGGTCGGTGTTCCAGACCGGCACCGCGCCGCCCGAGTGCGAGGGCAGGTGGTCGAGCAGGTCACGCACCAGCAGCGCTGCATCGGCGTCCGTGCGGGCGACGAAGTGCGCCACGCCGTTGCGCTCGTGGACCTTCGGGCCACCGAGCTCGAACGCGCTGACGTCCTCGCCCATGACCTCCTTCACGACCGCCGGGCCGGTCAGGAACATGTTCCCGCGCTCGGTCATCACGACGAAGTCGGTCAGCGCCGGCGAGTAGGAGCCGCCGCCGGCCGAGGCGCCGCAGATCACGGAGACCTGCGGGATCTTGCCCGACAGCGCGACGTGCTCGCGGAAGATGCGCGCGTAGCCCGCGAGCGCCGCGAGGCCCTCTTGCATGCGCGCGCCGCCGGACTCGATGAAGCCGACGGCGGGTGCTCCGGCACGCCCGGCCAGCCGCAGCACACGCACGATCGAGTCCGCGTGCTGCTCACCGAGCGAGCCGCCCAGGTACGTCGGATCCTGCGCGTAACAGAAGACCGGGCGCCCGTCGACGCGCCCCGCGCCGGCGATCACCCCGTCGCCGGCGCGCGCCTTCTCGCCCATGCGGCGCGAGCGGACGTCCGAGCGCAGCAGCGTCAACGACCCGGGGTCGCAGAGCGCCTCGAGGCGCTCGGTGGGCGAGAGCTTGTCAGCGACCTCGGGAACGAACTCCACGGTCATGCGGCTTCCAGGCACAGCACCGCATTGTGGCCGCCGAAGCCGAAGCCGTTCGACAGACCTACCGCGGGCTTGCCGTCGATGTCCAGGGGGCGGGCCTTGCCCGGCACGTAGTCCAGGTCGAGGCCTTCCTCGGACTCCTCGAGCCCGAGGGTCGGGGGGGCGATCCGGTCGCGCAGGGCGAGGATCGTCGCTACGGCTTCCACGGAGCCGGCCGCGCCGAGCAGGTGCCCGATCGCCGACTTGGTGGACGACACGGGGATGTGCTTGGCCGCCTCGCCGAGCGCGGCCTTGATCGCGAGCGTCTCCGCCCTGTCGTTGAGCGGTGTCGAGGTGCCGTGCGCGTTGACGTACACCACATCCTCCGGGGTGAGTCCCGCATCGGCCAGCGCGAGGCGCATCGCCTCGGTGGCGCCCGCTCCCTCGCTGTCGGGCGCGGTCAGGTGGAAGGCGTCCGAGGTCGCGCCGTACCCGCGCACGTACGCGAGGATGGTCGCACCTCGCGCGCGAGCCTGCTCGGCGTCCTCGAGCACCAGGATCGCGGCGCCCTCGCCCATCACGAAGCCGTCGCGGCGGGCGTCGAACGGACGCGAGATGCCGAGCTCGGACATCGCATCGAGCGCGCCGAACGCCGCGCGCGCGAGCGGCACGAGCGCCGCCTCCGAGCTGCCCGTGACGACCGCGTCCGCGCGGCCGTACTCGATCAGCTCCATCGCCTCGCCGATCGAGTGCGCCCCGGCCGAGCAGGCGGAGACCGGCGCGAACGACGGCCCGCGCAGGTTGTGGCGCATGCTGACCGCGCCCGCGGCGGCGTTACCCATCATCAGCGGGATCGAGAGCGGCGACACCTTCTTGGGGCCCTGCTCGAGCAGCACCTGGTGGTTACGGGTCAGCGTGTCGATCCCGCCGATGCCGGTGCCGACGATGCAGCCGATCCGCTTCGGGTCGTAGGGCGCCTCGTCGTCCCAGCCGGCCTCCTTCAGGGCCTCGTCGGAGGCCGCGAGGGCGAACTGCGTAAAGCGGTCCGAGCGGCGTGCCTCCTTGACCGAGAGGTGCTCGGTGGGCTCGAACTCGGAGCACGGGCCTTCGCCGTCCTCGATCCCCGAGGTGCCGGCGATCCAGCGCTCGTGGAGAGTGCGCGCCCCGACTCCGAGCGGGGTCACGGCACCGAGTCCGGTGACGGCGATCTCGCGCTTCATCCCGCTCGGCTCACCACCATGTCGACGGCGTCGCCGACGGTCTTGATCTTGCCGATGTCGTCGCCTTTGAGCTGGACGCCGAACTCGTCCTCGATGATCTGCGACAGCTCGGCGAGGTCGAGCGAGTCGATGTCGAGGTCGTCGAACGTGGCCTCGCGGCTGATCTCGCTCGGCTCGGCGCCGAATTGCGGCAGCGCGTCGAAGACGACCTTCTCGACTGCCTCGGGGGTTACGGCGGTTGCCATGCGCTCTCCTTCTCTCTCTCGGGTCAGGGCTAGGCGGACATGCCGCCGTCGACGAACAGGGTGGTGCCGGTCACGTACGCGGCGTCGTCGGAGGCCAGGAACCGCACCGCGGCGGCGACCTCCTCGGGCTGTCCGGCGCGGCGCGCGGGGATCGCCTTGACGACGTCGTCGAGCAGGTCCTTGGTCATGTCGGTCTCGATGAAGCCCGGCGCCACCGCGTTGACCGTGATCCCGCGCCGGGCGACCTCGTGCGAGACCGTCTTCGTCAGGCCGACCAGCCCGGCCTTCGCCGCCGCGTAGTTGGCCTGGCCGGCGTTCGCGCGCGGACCGACCACGGAGGCGATGTTGACGATCCGGCCGTAGCGCGCGCGCAGCATCGGCTTGAGCGAGCGCTTCGTCAGCCGGAAGGCCGCCGACAGGTTCGTGTTCAGCACGCTGTCCCAGTCGGCGTCGTCGATCTGGATCGCGAGGTTGTCGGCGCGCACGCCGGCGTTGTTGACGAGCGCGAGCACGGGCCCGCCGAGCGCCTCCTCGGCCCGGGTGAAGAGGCCGTCGACGGCCCCGTCGGCAATGTCGCCGTGGAGCGCCACGGCACGCCCGCCGGCCGCCTCGATCGCACTGACGGTCGCGTTCGCGCCGGCCTCGTCGGAACGGAAGTTGACCGCCACGTGCCAGCCGTCCGCGGCCAGCGCGCGGGCGATCGCGGCGCCGATGCCCTTGGACGCTCCTGTGACGAGCGCGACGGCTCCCTCCGGGCGGCCCATCCCTACTTCAGTCCCCACTCGACGACGCCCGCGCCCCATGTGAATCCGGCGCCGACCGCGGCGAGCACGATCCGCTGGCCGGGCCGCAGGCGGCCGTCCTCGCGCAGGAGGCTGAGCGTAAGCGGCAGCGAGGCGGCCGACGTGTTGCCGGTCTCCGCCACGTAGTCGGCCACGCGCTCGTCCGCGAGCCCGAGCTTCTCGCCGACGGAGCGCAGGATGCGGCCGTTGGCCTGGTGGTAGACGAACAGGTCGATCTCGTCGAGCGTCACGCCGGCGCGCTCGCAGGCCTGCTGCGTGGACTCGACGAGCACCTTGACGGCCTTGTTGAACGTCGTGTGCCCGTCCATGCGGATGATGCGGTCCTGGTGGTCGGCGACGATCGCGTCACCCATGCCGCCGTCGGAGGCGAGCACGACCGGGCCGATCGAGCCCGTGCCGTCGGCGCTCAGCACGACGGCGCCCGCCCCGTCGCCGAAGATCATCGCCGTGCGCTTGTCGCGCGGGTCGATCACCCGGCTGAGGATCTCGGCGCCGATCACGAGCACGGCCTCGGCCCGACCCGTCTCGACCTGGCCGGCCGCGGCGGAGAGCGCCGAGAGCCAGCCGGTGCAGGCGGCGCCGACGTCGTAGGCGCCGGCGCTGATGCCGAGCGCGTCGGCGACGAGCGGCGCCGTGTTGGGCGTCAGCTCGTCCGGGGTCATCGTCGCCACCAGGACGAGGTCGATGTCGGCCGGCTTGAGGCCGGCGTCCTGGAGCGCGCGGCGCCCGGCGGCGGCTGCGAGCTCGCTCGTGCGCTCGCCGGGCGCGGCGTAGCGCCGCTCGCGGATGCCGGTTCGGCGCACGATCCACTCCGCGTCGACGCCGATCTGCTCCGCGATCGGGCCGTTGGACACGACGCGGTCGGGCAGCTTGTGCCCGAGGCCGACGATGCGCGCGACGCGCGGCGGGGCGTGCCGCCCGTTGAGCGGCTGCGCGGCTTCGGTGGCGAGTGGCTCAGGCATGGACCGCGGGCTTCTCCGGCTCGGCGGGGGTCTCGACCTTCGAGCCGGCGACGATCCGCTTGGCCAGGCGCGCCAGGACCTTGCCCGGGCCGACCTCGACGAAGCGCGTGGCGCCGGCGTCGTGCAGCGCCGTGAAGGTCTCGCGCCAGCGGACAGGCCGGATCAGCGCCTGGGCGAGCTCGTCGCGAACGTCCACGAACGGCTTCGCCGAGGCGCACGAGAAGACGGTGAAGCGCGGCTCGCCCAGCTCGACGCCGTCGAGCGCGGCGCGGAACGGAGCGACCGCGGGGCGCATCGACGACGAGTGGAAGGCGCCCGCGACGGGCAGGCGGATCGTGCGCTTGCCGAGCTCGCCGGCGACCTGCTCGGCGCGGTCGAAGTGCTCGCGCTCGCCCGCGAGCACGATCTGCCCGGGCGCGTTGTCGTTGGCGACGGTCAGCCCGGCGGCCTCGGCGACGCGGGCCGCCTCGTCCGCATCGGCGCCCACCAGCGCGAGCATCGAGCCACGGTCGTCGGCGTCGGCCATCAGGCGGCCGCGCAGCACGACCAGCTCGAGCGCGTCGTCGACCGACAGCACCTCCGCGGCCGCCAGCGCGGCGAGCTCGCCGAGCGAGTGGCCCGCGGCCACGACCGGCGTGATGTCGTCGGGGAGACTCTTCCAGCCGGCGACCGAGGCGCAGAAGATCGCGGGCTGCTGGAAGCGGGTGCTCTCCTCGACGCGCGCGAACGGGTCCTCGCCGACCAGCTCCCGGCAGCGCTCGAGCAGCGCGGGGCAGCGCCGGGCGACGAGCTCGCGCATGGCAGGGGTCTGGCTCCCCTGGCCAGGGAAGAGCAGTGCGACGGTCTCCGGCACGCCAACACCCTTATCGCTGCGCGCGCGAATTCCTGACCCGGAGGTTCACCTACCCCCCGGCTGGGGGGGTAGGCGACGCGGGACGGGGGGTGCCGGTTCGATACCGTCGGCGAAGCAGGATGACCAGCGCCTCGCTCCCCGTACCGGAACGCCGGCATCCCGTCGCGGACGTCCTGCGCGAGCGTTGCGGCGACGGATCGCTCCCGGGAGCGCGCGACGATTCGCACCGCGTCGCGCTCGTGCTCGAGGGCGGCGGCATGCGCGGGGTCGTCTCCGCCGGCATGACGGCCGCGCTCGAGCGCTTCGGGCTGACCCGGTGCTTCGACCTGGTCGTCGGCGCGTCCGCCGGCGCGATCAACGGCGCCGCGCTGCTCGCGGGTGTCGCGCAGCGGGGCGCGGCCACCTACTGGGGGCCGCTCGCCTCGCGCTCCTTCGTCAACCCCGCACACCTGCTGCGCGGCCGGCCCGTGCTGGACGTCGGTCACGTGCTCGACCTCGCCGGCGGGCTCGACGCCGACGGGCACGAGCGCGTCCTCGACAGCCCGATCGCGCTGCACTGCATCGCGGTCGACGTCGAGTCGGCCGGCGTCGTGGACCTGTCGGGGATGCGCTCCAAGCGCGCGCTCTGGGACGCGCTGCTGGCATCGAGCCGCATGCCCTGGGCCGGCGGCGCGCCCGTCGAGGTGGACGGCCGCCGTTACCTCGACGGCGGCATGGCCTCGCCGATCCCCGTCGCGGAGGCGATCGCGGCCGGCGCGACGCACGTGCTCGCGCTCCAGACGCGCCCGCACGGTGTGCCGCGCAGGAGCGCCTCGCGGCTCGCCGACCGCATGATCGAGCGCCACCTGCGCCAGCTCAACCCGGCACTCGTGCAGCTCTACCGCGACCGGGTCGCGCGCTACGAGATCCTGGTCGCCGACATCGCACGCCGCTCGCTCGAGCCGGGCGCCGAGCCGCCGCATGTGCTCGGCGTCCGCCCGCCGGCCGGCTCGCCGTGCGTCGGGCAGCTCGAGCGGCGCTCGGCGGTGCTCGCGCGGGCCGCCGCCGAGGCCGAGCAGCTGGTCGAGCAGGCGCTCAGCCCGGGCGGCTGGCTGCGCCCCGCGCCGGTCGCCTGACGGCGCCCCTCAGACCGCCGCGGCAGGTGCGCGCAGGTGCGTGTAGAGCGGGTAGCGCTCGGCGATCGCGGTCGCCCGCTCGGTCAGGTCGGCCTTCGCGTCCTCGAAGCCCGGCTGCAGCGCGCCGGCGATGATGCGCCCGATCTCGGTGAAGTCGTCCGCCTGGACACCGCGCGTCGCGAGCGCCGAGGCGCCGATGCGCAGGCCTGAGGAGACGGCCGGCGGGCGTGGGTCGAACGGGACGGCGTTGCGGTTGACGGTGATGCCGATCTCGTGCAGCCGGTCCTCGGCCTGCATGCCGTCGAGCTCCGAGTCGCGCAGGTCGACGAGCACCAGGTGCACGTCGGTGCCGCCGGTGAGGACGTTCACACCGTTGCCGGCTCCGAGCAGCTCGCCGGCGACCGCCTGCGCGCCCGCAACCGTGCGCTCCTGGCGCTCGCGGAATACGGCCGACGCGGCGATCCTGAGCGCGACCGCCTTGCCCGCGATCACGTGCTCGAGCGGACCCCCCTGCTGGCCCGGGAAGACGGCCGAGTTGATCTTCTTGGCGTACTCCTCGCGGCAGAGGATGAGCCCGCCGCGGGCGCCGCCGAGCGTCTTGTGGACGGTCGTGGTCACCACGTCCGCGTGCTCCACCGGGTTGGGATGGATGCCCGCGGCGACGAGCCCGGCGAAGTGCGCCATGTCGACCACCAGGTAGGCCCCGACCTCGTCGGCGATCTCGCGGAAGCGCGCGAAGTCGAGCACGCGCGGGTACGCCGACCAGCCCGCCAGCAGCAGCTTCGGCCGCCGCTCGCGTGCGATCCGCGAGACCTCGTCCATGTCGATCAGGTGGTCGTCGGGCGAGACCTCGTACGGCGCGATGTCGTACAGCCGGCCTGAGACGTTGAGCTTCATGCCGTGACTGAGGTGACCGCCGTGCGGGAGCGCCAGGCCCATGATCGTGTCGCCCGGCTCGAGCAGGGCGTGGTAGACGGACGCGTTGGCCTGCGCGCCCGCATGCGGCTGCACGTTGGCGTGCTCGGCGCCGAACAGCGCCTTGGCTCGGTCGATCGCCAGCTGCTCGATCACGTCGACGTGCTCGCAGCCGCCGTAGTAGCGCTTGCCCGGGTAGCCCTCGGCGTACTTGTTCGTCAGCACGCTGCCCTGGCACTCGAGGATCGCCTCGGGCACGAAGTTCTCCGACGCGATCATCTCCAGCGTCCGCTGCTGGCGCTCGAGCTCGCGGCCGATCGCGTCCGCCACCTCGGGGTCGACTTCGGCGAGCGGGCGCTCGAAATGGTCGGTCGGCACGTCGGTCATGGGCGCTGGTCTCCGGACGAGGGCGGGTCCAGGACCGTACCAACCGCCGCGACCGGCACCGCGCCGCTGCGCAGCACCCGCCACTCCCCGGCGTGCTCGTACGCTCGCAGGTCGATCACGGTCGACGGCGTCCCGGGCAGCGCTCCGCCGTCGAGCACGAGATCGGCGCCGTCGCGGATCGGGCGCGGGACCTCCGCGAGCCGCCGCGCGTCAGCGCCGCCCGCGTGATTGGCCGAGGTCTGCAGGACCGGCACCTCCACCGTCGCGAGTGCCGGCAGGGCGGGGACGCGCAGGCCCAGCGTCGCGGGGTCGGATGCGCATGCGAGCGGGAAGCGGCTCTCCGGGTTGGGCAGCAGCAGCGTGACGCCGCCCGGCAGCAGCGCCGCGAGCGCCGCGCGCGTGCGGACCCCGAGCTCCGGCAGCGCCGCGAGCGCGGCCCGCAGCGCGAAGAACATCACCGCCGCGGGCTTGTCCGGCGCGCGGCCCTTGAGCGAGTAGAGCCGCTCGACCGCGACGGCGGAGCCCGGATCGCAGGCCAGCCCGTAGACCGTGTCCGAGGGGAAGACGACCACGCCCCCGCCCTCGATGCAGGTCTGGAACGCTGCGCCGGTCACGCGCCGCGGCGGCCGACGACGACCCGCTCGATCCCCGCCAGATCGCGCGTCACGTCCACGGACGGGAAGCCCGCGTCGCGGACCAGCGCGGCGACCGCCCCGGCTTGCCCCGCGCCGATCTCGAGCGCGACGGTGTGCGCCGCGGTCGCGCCGGCGGCCGGCAGCAGCCGGCGGATGACGTCGAGCCCGCCGGGGCCGGCCCGCAGCGCGAGCGCCGGCTCGTGGCGCAGGATCTCCGGTGCCAGCTCGGCGCCGTCTTCCACGTAGGGCGGGTTCGAGACGACCGCGTCGATGCGGCCGGCCGTGCCCGCGAGCAGGTCGCCGTGGCGGAACTCGACCGCGAGCCCTAGCCGCGCCGCGTTCGTCCGCGCCACCGCGAGCGCATCGGCGCTCGCGTCCGTCGCGACGAGCTCGAGGTCGGGCCGCTCCGCCTTCAGCGCCAGCGCG
>DASQMT010000221.1:0-2606 GCA_035645355.1 Solirubrobacteraceae bacterium
CGAAGTAGGCCGCGGCCTCGACCGACGGTGGCAGCTGCTCGGGCGGCGTGCCCTCGAGGTCGACGGGCACGGGCGAGCGGCCCGCGAGCGCCTCGAGCGCGGCCTTGAGACCGCGGTCCGAGAGGACGGCCGGATGGATTCCGCGCGCGAGCTCGCGCAGCTCCTCGAGCGCCCGCGCGAGCTCGTCCTGCGCGCCGGCGAGCAGCTTCTCGGCGCCGTCGGGGTCCTTGCGCAGGCGGCCTTGCGCGAGCCGCATCGTGAGCGACAGCGCGACGAGCCGCTGCTGGGCGCCGTCGTGCAGGTTGCGCTCCAGCCGGCGGCGCTCGGCGGTGCCGGCCTCCACGATCCGCGCACGCGAGCGGCGCAGCTCCTCGACGCGCGCACGCAGCTGCGCCTGCAGCCGCTCGTTCTCGATCGAGAGCCCGGCGGCGGCCGCCACGGAGCGCACCAGCTCGTCGTCCTCGCAGAGCGAGCGGTCGTGGATGATCGCGCCGACCCGGCGGCCCTCGCGCTCGACCGGCGCCCAGGCGCGCGCGGGGTCGTCGTCGTCGGGGAGCTCCGCCGGCTGGCCGGCCGAGTCGACCCAGCGGCCGGAGTCCTCGAGCCAGTAGACGACCTGCAGCGAGCGGTCGCCGAGCGCGCCGGACAGCATGTCGCGCAGTCCGGTGCTGTCGGGCGCGTCGCCGAGCTTGTGGAGCAGCGCCGAGACCGCGCCGGCCTGCACGACGCGCGAGCGCAGCAGGCCGAACAGGAAGCCGTACGGCGTCAGCGCGAAGAACACCAGCCCGAGCGCGCCGGTCGCGCTCGAGAGCGCGTCGGGGCCGTTGACGGCCTCCGTCGTGAGCTGGCCCGCGAGCACGACGAGCAGGCAGATGCCGGACCAGAGCACCGGCGCCATCGCGCGCCGCTGCGGCTGCGTGGCGGCCTGCCAGCGCTTCACCAGCACGTAGAGGACGTAGCCGACGAGCACGACGGCAACCGCCAACGTCAGCGCGTCGAGGATGTCGAACACGACCGGATCTGTGCCCAGGCGGATCGCCGACTCGGGCTCGTGCGGGCCGTGCCCCAGCTGGCCCGGCTCGGCGAACAGCAGGGCGATCGCCGGGCCGACGATCGACACCACGTAGCCGAGCGCGAGCACCTTGCGCAGCTGCGGCGAGTCGATCCGCCCGTCCGGGTAGGCCAGCAGCATGTGCACGAAGACCGCGAGGTAGAGGCTCGAGAACAGCACGCCGAGCGTGTACAGCAGCGACGAGTCAGAGGTCACCAGGACGCTGAGGAAGAAGGCGAAGCCGACCGCCGTCATCAGAACGCCGAAGCGGTTGTCGGGTCGACGCCACCAGGCGAACAGCCCCGCGCCGATGAACGACCAGCCGATGAACAGCGACGATGCGGCGGTGAGGCCGCGATCGCCGACGTGATCGGACGACAGGACGATCGCGAGGGCGACGATCCCGACGACGATGCCCTCGATGGCGACGAGCCCGAGCGCGCGCCGCAGTCCGCTCACGATCGCAGCAGCTCCTGCACGCGCTCTCCGGAGAGCTCGGCCTTGGGGACGAACCCGCATGCGCCCGAGGTGGTCACGAGCGCCCCGAAGTCAGAGCCGTCGCGGCTCGAGGTCATGATCACGGTCGGGTGCTCGGCATGCGCGGTGATCTGCTCGCAGACGTCGAATCCGTCGATGTCGGGCAGCTGGACGTCGAGCAGCACGACCTCGGGCTGCAGCCGGCAGCACTCGTGCAGCGCCGAGGCGCCGTCGACGGCCTCGCCCACGACCTCGAACCCCTCGGACTCGAGCACCACGCGCGCGCTCGCCCGGAACGACGGGTGGTCGTCGACGATGAGGATGCGGTGGCCCATGAGCTTGTGAACGATTGTGGACGCGCGCAGAAGGTGCGCACATACGGGTGCCCACACTCAGGACCGGACAGTCCCCGCCAGGTCTCGATAGGCCGCGGCCGGGTCGCCGTGTCCGAAGATCGACGATCCCGCCACGAAGATGGTCGCGCCGGCGGCCGCGCAGGCGCCCGCCGTCCGCGCGTCGATGCCGCCGTCGACCTCGAGCGCCGGACCATCGCCGACGAGCATGTGGAGACGCTCGAGCTTCCCGAGCGACCCCTCCAGGAAGCGCTGGCCCCCCCAGCCCGGGTTGACCGTCATGCAGAGCACGAGGTCGAACTCGCCCAGCAGCTCGCTCACGGCCTGCACGGGAGTGCCCGGGCAGAGTGCGAGGCCCGCGCGGCAACCGGCGTCGCGGACGGCCGCGAGGGCGTAGTTCGTGTGCGGCGTCGCCTCGACGTGGATCGTGATCCCGTCGGCCCCTGCCTTCGCGAATGCCGCCACGTGCCGCTCGGGACGCTCGACCATCAGGTGGACGTCGACGTAGGCGCCTGCGTCGTGCGCCTGGCCGGCCAGCGCCTCGACCACCTGCGGGCCCATGCTAAGCGCGGGCACGAAGTGGCCGTCCATGACGTCGACGTGGATGGCGGGCGCTCCGGCCGCGAGCACCGACCCGACCTGCTCGCCCAGCTGGGCGAAGTTCGCTGCCAGGATCGAGGGCGCGACGCCAGCGGGCACCGGCCGCATCAGATCGGCTGGAGCAT
>DASQMT010000222.1:0-7381 GCA_035645355.1 Solirubrobacteraceae bacterium
GACCTCCTCGTGGGCATCGAACGCGAGGCTCTCCTCCGTCACCTCGAGCGGCGTGAACTCGTGCTTGAGCATCCGCAGCAGCTCGATGTCGACGATGAACTTCTCGTAGCAGGACACGAGCCCGCCCTCGAGCCAGCCGGCTGCGTGCATGACGAAGTTCGCGCCCGCGAGGAACGTCGGCAGCATCGTCATCAGCGACTCGTAGGCGGCTTGGGCGTCGACCGTCGTGGAGGCGTTGAGCCCGCCGCCGCTGCGGAACGGCAGCCCGAAGCGGCGCGCGATCTGGCCCGTGCAGAGCAGACCGATCGCCGACTCCGGCGTCCCGAAGCTCGGCGAGCCCGACTTCATGTCGGTGTTGGACAGGAACGAGCCGAACACGACCGGGCAGCCGGGCTGGACGAGCTGCGTCAACGCGATGCCCGACAGCGCCTCGGCGATCTGCTGCACGAGCGTCGCCGGAATCGAGACCGGCGACATCGCGCCCATCAGCAGGAACGGGGTCGTGATCACCGCCTGGTTGGCGCGGTTGTACTCGAGCATCGCGCTCAGCATGCGGTCGTCCCAGCGCAGCGGCGAGTTGCAGTTGATAAGCGAGATCGAGACCGGCGCCTGCTGGAGCTTCTCCGGCCCGCCGAACACGATCTCGCCCATGGCGATCGTGTCGCGCGCGTTCTCGGCCGAGATCACGGAGCCCATGTAGGGCTTGTCGGACAGCGTCTGCAGCGCGTACACCATGTCGAGGTGGCGCGAGTCGAGCGGCCGGTCCTCCGGCTCGCAGATCGTGCCGCCGGGCGAGTCGAGCTCGGGGAACGACTGCGAAAGCCGCACGAGGTTCTCGAAGTCGGCCATCTTCGCGTCGCGGCGCGTGTCGCCCTCGCGCAGGAACGGCGGTCCGTAGACGGCGGAGAAGACCATGTGGTCGCCACCGATGTGGACGGAGTGATCCGGGTTGCGCGCCTGCAGCTCGAACTCGCGCGGCGCCTTCGCGACCTGCTCGAGCACGAAGTCGGGGTCCAAGAACACCTTCTCGCCCTCGACCTTCTGGCCGGCCGCACGGAACAGCTCGACAGCCTCGGGCAGCATGAACTCGATCCCGAGCTCGGAGACGATGCGACGCCAGCCGCCGTCCAGGACGTCCATCGCCTCCTCGCTCAGGATGTCGTAGCGGGGCATCTGATTGACGTACATTCGGCTCCTGTCCCTTGAATGACGGGCGATTCGATCGTAATGTACGGCGAATGGAACAAGAGTTCCAATCAACGCCAGGGACCCAGACGATCGATCGCGGGGCCCAGCTGCTCGCACTCGTGCTCGCGTCCGAGGTTCCGCGCGCGCTCGGCGAGCTCGCCGCCGACGCCGGTCTGCCCAAGAGCACCGCCTCGCGCCTGCTCGGGGCGCTCGAGCGCAACGGTCTCGTCGAGCAGGAGGGCCGGCGCGGCGCGTTCCGGGCCGGGCCGGTGCTGGCGCGGTTCGCCGGTCGCGGCATCACCGCGCGCCACGTCGTCGAGCTGGCGCAGCGCCCGATGGCGGCGCTCGCCGAGGTGACGGGGGAGACCATCAACGTCGCGATGGCCGCGCCGGGCGGCGTCGAGCACCTTGCCCAGATCGACAGCCGCCACTTCCTCGGCACGAGCCAGTGGGTCGGCCGCCGCGTGCCCTACCACTGCACCGCCAACGGCAAGGTGCTGTTGGCCTTCAGCGCCGCCGGCGCCGAGGCGGGCGAGCTCGACGCGCGCACGTCGCGCACGATCGTCGAGCGCGCGCAGCTCGCCGCAGAGCTGCAGAGCGTCCGCCGTGAAGGCTTCGCGACGGCCGTCGACGAGCTCGAGCTCGGGCTGAGCGCCGTCGCCGCGCCGGTGCTCGACGACTCGGGACGGGCGGTCGCCGCTCTGAGCGTGTCCGGCCCGACACTGCGGCTCTCGCCGCGCCGCGTGGCGGAGCTGCGACCGCTCGTCATCAAGCAGGCCAGGGCGCTCGGGGAGCAGCTCGGCCTCCGTACAGAGGGAGTTCACGCCGCATGACGCACGACGAGATCCTCACGCTCCTCTACGAGGAGACGCTCGTGGGCAACGCACCCGCCGTCAAGGAGGGCGTCGAGCAGGGGCTCGCGGACGGGATGGACCCGGAGAACCTGCTCTACGACGCGCTGATCCCCTCGCTGGAGGAGGTCGGCGCGCGCTTCGAGCGCGGCGACTACTTCGTGCCTGAGATGCTGATCGCCGCGCGCGCGATGCAGGGCGCGCTCGACATCCTGCGACCGCTGCTGGCCGCCTCGGGCGCCAAGCCGATGGGCAAGTTCCTGATGGGGACGGTCAAGGGCGACGTGCACGACATCGGCAAGAACCTCTGCAACATCATGCTCGAGGGCGCTGGCTTCACGGTCATCGACCTCGGGGTGAACGTGCCGCCGGAGAAGTTCGTCGAGGCGATCAACGAGAACGAGCCCGACATCGTCGGCTTCTCGGCCTTCCTGACGACGACGATGCCGATGTTCAAGGCGAACATCAACGCGCTCCAGAAGGCCGGCATCCGCGACAAGGTCGCGGTCATGGTCGGCGGCGCGCCCGTCACCCAGGAGTACGCCGACGCCGTCGGCGCCGACGGCTACTCGGCCGACGCATCGTCCGCCGTCAAGAAGGCCAAGGAGCTGCTCGAGCAGCGCCGCAGCGCCGTCCCCGCGTAAGAGGAGAAGGAGCAGCAATGGAAACGGTTCTCCAAGGGCGGTCCACGACCGTCGTCATCGGCCCCGAGCAGCCCTTCTGCATCATCGGCGAGCGCATCAACCCGACCGGGCGCAAGCTCTTCGCCGAGCAGTTGCGCGCGGGCGACCTCTCGACGGTGACCGTGGACACGATCGCCCAGATGGAGGCCGGCGCCGACGTGCTCGACGTCAACGCGGGCATACCGCTGGTCGACGAGGCCGAACTGCTGGCGAAGATGCTCAAGCTCGTGCAGGACACGACGGACGCGCCGATCTGCATCGACTCCTCGGTGGTCGAGGCGCTCGAAGCCGGCCTCGCGGTCTACGAAGGCAAGGCGCTCGTCAACTCGGTCACCGGGGAGGACGACCGGCTCGAAGAGATCCTGCCGCTCGTCGCCAAGCATGGCGCCGCCGTGATCGCGCTCGCCAACGACGAGACCGGCATTCCCGAGACGCCACAGCAGCGGCTCGAGATCGCCACCAAGATCGTCAAGGTTGCGGGCGACTACGGCATCGGGCCCGAGGACATCGTGATCGACCCGCTGGCGATGACCGTCGGAGCCGCCACCGACGCCGTGACGATCACGCTCGAGACGATCCGCCTGATCCGCGAGCACCTCGGCGTGAACATGTCGCTCGGGGCGTCGAACGTCTCGTTCGGCCTCCCGGACCGCCACGCCCTCAACGCCGCGTTCCTGCCGATGGCGATGGCCGCGGGGCTCACGAGCGCCATCATGAGCACGGCGAAGGTGTGCGTCGACGAGGTCCGCGCGGCCGATCTGCTCCTCGGCCACGACCCTTGGGGGGCGCGCTGGATCGCGACTCACCGGGCGCGCAAGGCAGAGGCACTGGCCGCGTCGTGAGCCCGCGCGAGCCGCAGCTGCTCGAGACGATGACCCCGCTCGACGGGGCGCAGCGCGCGCGGCTGCGGTTCGAGCCTGAGGGCGCGGAGGTGCGCGTACCGAGCGGCACGCCGATCTTCGACGCCGCGAGCTGGAACGGGATCGCGATCGACTCGACCTGCGGCGGGCACGGCACCTGCAAGAAGTGCAAGGTACGCGTGCTCGAGGGCGACGTGCCGATCTCGGCGGTCGACCCGCGCGCGTTCAGCACCGACGAGCTGCGTGACGGCTGGCGGCTGGCCTGCCGCGCGCCCTCGCGCGGCGAGCTGGTGGTCGAGGTGCCGCCGCTGCAGACCCGGCCGAAGGCGGCGCTGGTCGGCGTCGGCCGCCACGTGATCCTGCGCCCGGCGGTGCAGAAGCGCCACCTCGTGCTGTCCGAGCCGACGATGGAGGATCAGCGGTCGGACTTCGAGCGGCTCCAGGACGCGCTCGAGGACCTCGAGCCGCGCGCCGAGCTGCCCGTTCTGCGCACGCTCGGGCGCGTCCTGCGCAGCTCGAACTGGAACGTCACGGCGGTGATCGCCGACGACGTGCTGATCGACGTCGAGCCCGGCGACACGAGCACGCGTCGCTTCGCGATCGCCTTCGACCACGGCAGCACCACGGTGGTGGCGACGCTGCTCGACCTCGAGACCGGCACGCCGGCCGCCGTGCAGTCGATGCTCAACCGCCAGCAACCGTTCGGCGCCGACGTGATCACCAGGATCTCGGCGACGATGATGGACGAGGGCGCGCTCGACGCGCTGCAGCAGCGCGCGCAGGAGACGCTCGCGCAGCTGACCGAGGAGGTCTGCGCCGAGGCGCGCGTCGACCCCGGCGAGGTCTACGAGATCACGCTCTGCGGCAACGTCACGATGACGCAGCTCGTGCTCGGCATGGACCCCGAGCCGCTCTCGATGGCGCCGTTCGTGGTCACTACGCACAACCCGCCGACGCTCGCCGCCGCCGACTTCGGGGTGCCCGTGCACCCGCGCGCGCCGGCCTTCGCGTTCCCTTCGCTGGGCGCCTACGTCGGCGGTGACATCGTCGCCGGCATGCTCGCCACAGGCCTGACGCGCGACAAGCGGCTGCGGCTGTTCATCGACGTCGGCACGAACTCGGAGATCGCGCTCGGCAACCAGGACCAGGTCGTGGCGACGGCAGCACCAGCGGGCCCGGCGTTCGAGGCGGCGCAGATCCGCTGCGGGATGCGCGCGGCCGACGGCGCGATCGAGGGCGTCAGGATCGCCGACGGCGAGATCGCGCTCGAGGTGATCGGCGACGTCGAGCCCGTCGGCATGTGCGGGTCGGGCCTTGTGGACTGCGTCGCGGAGCTCGTCAGCGCCGGTCTGCTCGATCATTCGGGACGCTTCGCCGACGACGCGACCGCGGCCGAGATCGCACCCGGGATCGCCGACCGGCTCACGCTGATCGGCAAGGAGCGGGTGTTCGTCATGCACTGGCGCGGCAACGATCCCGCCGACGGCGTCTTCCTCTCCCAGCGCGACGTGCGCGAGCTGCAGTTCGCGAAGGCATCGATCGCGACGGGCTGGCAGATTCTGCTCGGCGAGCTCGACGCCAAGCCCGAGGACATCGCGCAGGTGCTGCTGGCCGGCTCGTTCGGCGCTTACCTCTCGCCGTCGAGCGCGATCCGGATCGGCCTCGTGCCGCGGATGGCGTTGCCGCGGATCGTGTCGGCGGGCAACGTCGCCGGCGAGGGGGCGAAGATCGCGGCGCTCAGTCAACGCGAGCGCGCCGAGGCGCACGCGATCGTGCACGAGGTCCGCTACGTCGAGCTCTCCGGCCGGACCGACTTCAACGATCGCTTCATCGACCAGCTCGCCTTCCCGGGATGAAACCTAAAGAGGGACTGTCCCCATTTAGGGTCGGCGTGGTCGCGTGCGGGGCGCTCGCCGCCGACGTGCGCCGGATCGCGCGCCGCCGCGGCTGGGACATCGGCGTGCATCCGGTGCCCGCGCTGCTGCACAACCGCCCCGAGCGGATCGCGCCCGCGGTGGCGGCTGAGGTCGAGCGGCTGGCCGGCGACTACGAGCGGGTCGCGGTCGCCTACGCCGACTGCGGCACCTACGGAGCGCTCGACAAGCTCGGCCTGCGGCGCCTGCTCGGCGAGCACTGCTACGACCTGTTCGGCCGCGCGGAGGTCCGCGCGGCGCTCGCCGAGGAGCCCGGCACCTACGTGCTGACCGACTTCCTCGCGCGCACCTTCGAGCACACCGTGCTGCGCGAGCTCGGCCTCGATCGCCACCCCGAGCTGCGCGACGCCTACTTCGGCAACTACACGCGCGTGCTCTGGCTCGCGCAGCGCCCTACTCCCGCGACGCGCGCGGCGGCCGAGCGCGCCGCCGCCGCGATCGGGCTGCCGCTCGAGGTGGCCGAGGTCGGCGACGCCGGACTCGAGCGGGCGCTCGAGGCGCTCGTGTGTGATATGCCCAGCACATGAACGCCGCCCGGTACGACTTCGTCATCGTCGGCGGAGGCTCCGCTGGCTGCGCGCTCGCGAACCGGCTCTCCGAGGACCCGTCCAACCGCGTGCTGGTGCTCGAGGCCGGGCGCAACGACTCGCAGTGGGACGTCTTCATCCACATGCCCGCGGCGCTCGCGTTCCCGATCGGCAGCCGCTTCTACGACTGGAAGTACGAGTCAGAGCCCGAGCCGCACATGGGCGGCCGGCGCGTCTACCACGCGCGCGGCAAGGTGCTCGGCGGCTCGAGCTCCGTCAACGGGATGATCTTCCAGCGCGGCAACCCGCTCGACTACGAGCGCTGGGCGTCGGACCCCGGGATGGACTCCTGGGACCACGCGCACTGCCTGCCCTACTTCAAGCGCATGGAGAACTGCCTTGCGGCAGCGCCCGACGACCCGTTCCGCGGTCATGACGGGCCGCTCGTGCTCGAGCGCGGCCCGGCCAAGGGGGCGCTGTTCGACGCCTTCTTCGCCGCCGTGCAGGAGGCCGGCTACCAGCTCACCGACGACGTCAACGGCTATCGCCAGGAGGGCTTCGCTGCCTTCGACCGCAACGTGCACCAGGGCAAGCGGCTCTCGGCGGCGCGCGCGTACCTGCATCCCGTGATGCACCGGCCCAACCTCGAGGTGCGGACGCTCGCCTTCGTCACGGGGGTCCGCTTCGAGGGCGACCGCGCCGTCGGGGTGGACTACACCCGCATGGGACGCCGCGGCAGCGAGACGGTGCGCGCCGGCGAGGTGATCCTCTGCGGCGGCGCGATCAACACGCCGCAGCTGCTCCAGCTCTCGGGCATCGGCGGCGCGAACGAGCTGCGGTCGCTCGGCATCGACGTCGTCGCCGACCTGCAGGGGGTGGGGGAGCACCTGCAGGACCACCTCGAGGTCTACATCCAGCACACCGCGACGCAGCCCGTCACGATGGCGCCGTACTTCGCGATGAAGGCGCGTCCCAAGGTCGGCCTGGAGTGGCTGCTGCGCAAGTCCGGTCCAGGGGCGACGAACCACTTCGAGGCCGGCGGCTTCGTGCGCTCCAACGACGACGTCGCCTATCCGAACCTGATGTACCACTTCCTGCCGATCGCGGTGCGCTACGACGGCACGCTGCCCGAGGGCGGCGGTGGGCACGGCTACCAGGTGCACGTCGGGCCGATGTACTCCGACGCGCGCGGCACCTGCAAGATCGTCAGCTCGGACCCGCGCAAGAAGCCCGCGCTGCTGTTCAACTACCTCTCGACAGAGCAGGACCGGCGCGAGTGGGTCGAGGCGATCCGCGTCACCCGCGCGATCCTCGACGCGCCCGCGTTCGCGCCCTTCA
>DASQMT010000223.1:0-8237 GCA_035645355.1 Solirubrobacteraceae bacterium
CGCAAGCCCCTCGCCCGCGCGCTCCATAAGCTCGAGCGAAGCGATCCCCTGCTGCTCGATCGCCCACGCATCGGTCGCGCGCATCAGCGCCGCGTCGGGCAGCGGCTCGAGCCAGTGCTCGCTCACCTGAGCAGCGCCACCGCGCCGGCCATGCCCTTGGAATGGGTCAGGGAGATCGTCACCTCGACGCCCAGCTCGGCCGCGCGCGCCGCCGCCCTGCCCGACAGTCGCACGCCGGGCGGCCGGTCTCCGCCGCCCAGCACCTCGACGTCGTGCCAGTCGCCGTCGCGCAGCGCGAGCGCCTTCGCGACGGCTTCCTTCGCGCAGAAGCGCACGGCGAGGTGCCGCGTCGGCTCCCCGCGCTCCCCGGCGAACGCTCGCTCATCGGCAGTGAAGAGGCGCTCGGCCAGCCGCGGCCTCCGCGCCAGGGCCCGCGCCAGACGGTCGATCTCCAGCAGGTCGATGCCGACTCCGGTCACCGGTGGCCGACCCTAGCCCATTGCGTGCGTTTCGACATCCGTCCAGTTGAGAAGAGAGTCATGGGAGCCCGGAAGACCCGGAGTTGATCTCGCGGTGTCATAACGGGAGCATGTTTGACCGCAACACGGCGAGCCCCGCGTGGTTGTTGAACGGAGCTGGTGTATTCCGGCCCTGAGACGAAAGAACGCATGAAGCGACTTGAAGCCGTACAGACAGTAGAGACGCCGATCCCGACCGCTGCGCTAGAGCTCATCCAGCCACGCGAGCCGGAGCTGCTCGAGCGCGAGCTGCTGCGGCTGTCCGCCCGGATCGAGGAGCTCGAGCGCGAACGCGCGCAGTTGGAGGAGTTCAGCGCAATGGCCGCCCACGAGCTGCTCCAGCCACTCGTGATGACCGAAGCCTACGCGACGCAGGTGAGCGAGCGCGCAGGTCACGCGCTCGACCTCAACTCGCGCCATGACCTCGAGGCGATCGTGCGCATCTCGACCCGCGCGCGCCTGCTCGTGGACGGGCTGCTCGTGAGCGCACGTGACAGGGATCGCCCGCTCCGCCGTGAGTCGGTCGACCTGGCGCAGGTGATCGGGGACTGCGTGCGGATGCTCGACACGGAAGTCCAGGCCCGCGACGCCCGGCTGCAGATCGACCCGCTGCCGACCGTCAAGGGCGACCCGGTGCTGCTCAGCGGCGTGTTCAGCAACCTGCTCTCGAACGCGCTCAAGTACGGGCCGCGCAGCGGCGGTCACATCCGCGTCTCCGCGGAGCGCGGCGAGGCCGGCTGGACGTTCGTTGTCGAGAGCCACGGGCCGGCGATCGCGGAGGACGGGCGGGAGCGCATCTTCGAGGCCTGGGAGCGCGGCCCGGGCGAGCGCCGCGCGCGGGGAGCCGGCCTCGGGCTCGCGATCGTCCGCCACATCGTGGAGCGCCACGGCGGCCAGGTCGGGGTCACTTCGCCGAGCGACGCGACCAACCGCTTCTTCTTCACGCTCCCGGCCTGAGCTGCTCAGCCAGGCGGCTGGTTGCGCATCCGCTCGGCTACCGCGACAGCCTCGGCGCGTGACCTGGCATCGAGCTTGCGCAGGATGTTCTTGACGTGCGACCGCACGGTCTCGGAGGCGAGCACCAGCTGCTCGGCGATCTGATCGGTCGAGCGGGCCTGGGCGAGCAGGTCGAGCACCTCCCACTCGCGCGGCGTCAGCGGTGACTTGACCGGCCGCATTCCGGAGGGGCCGTCGGGGACGCGGCGGACGTGCTCCACCAGCCGCATGCTCAACCGGCGTGAGATCGCGGCCTCGCCGTTGAGCGCTCCGCGCAGCGCCTGGGGCAGGCTGTCGACGTCCACGTCCTTGGCCAGAAAACCGCGCGCACCGGCGCGCAGCCCGAGCAGGCCGATCTCGTCGTCGTCGGCGGTTGTGAGGATCACGACCACCTGGCCCGGGTTCTCCTTCACGATCCGGCGCGTCGCGGCGATCCCGTCGAGCTCGGGCATGACGATGTCCATCAGCACCACGTCGGGGCTGTAGTGGCGCGTCAGCTCGGCGGCCTGGCGCCCGTTGTGCGCCTCGGCGATCACGACGATGCCGGCGCGCTGAAGCGCTTCCTTGATCATCTTCCGGGCAAGCGGGTCGTCGTCGGCGATGATCGCCCGCACCGGTCCATCGGTGTGCGGATCCTGCCCCGGCACGCCGCTGAAGCTACTTGATTCATGAACCAGGCGCGAGGTGTGACGCCTCGGCGGGTGAGTTTTCTCACCCTAGACGAAGGTACAGGGCTCCCCCGATGCACCGTTTTCTGTGCCGCTGGTGCCGGCGATAGGCAAAGAGACACCCCAGCCCCTGACGGTAGATCCCCTTTGGATGAGACGCTCGGTGAGGGAAGCTGGTCGTCGTGATCAGACCGGACACGACCGAGGCGACGCGCCGCTTGAGCGACCTGCGCCGCGCGCAGCCCGGCGATGCCACGCTCAGGAACCTGCTGAGCGTCCTCAACTCCAAGATGGAGCTCTGCGCAAGCCTTCCCGTCTTCGAGTGGGAGGCCGGCTCGGAGGGATGGCCGGATCGCGCAGAGGCGTTCCGCGATCTCGCGGAATCGGAGCGACAGTCGTGCGCGGATCTGCTCGAAGAGTTGAGGCTCCATCTCGAGCAGCGCACAGCGCTGGAAGGCTCTGCATGATCTCTGGGAGGGACGTCACCCTCGTCCGCAACGGATACCGCGCGATCGAGCGCGACGACGCGGCCGCATGAGCTCGCGCCTGCTGCTCATCGCCGACGATCCGTTGTCCGCGTCCGCGCTGCGGCGTGCCCTCCGCGCTACCTCGGCCTTCGAGGTGCTCGACGGCTACGTCGACGGTGCCGTCTCGTGCTCCGCGACGATGGCCGCCCATGCACCGCACGTCGTCGTCATCGACCAGTTGCGCTCACGCGACGACACGATCGCGCGTATCGCCGAGGTCCACGCCATGGCGCCCGCGGCGAAGATCGTCCTGCTCCAGGATCAGATGAAGCCCGCCTGGCTGACCGCTGCCGCCGCAGCCGGAGCCGATGCGGCGATCGCGAAGACGTTCCGCCTCGACGGCATCGGCGCGCTCGTGCGTGAGGTCGCCGCAGGCAACGTCTTTCATTCCTTCGCGGCAGCACGCGCGCTGCCGCGCCCGAGCGAAGGATCGCTGCTCTCCGAGCTCACCGACCGCGAGCTCGAGATCCTCCACCGCGTAGCCGCGGGCGCGCCCAACAGCCGGATTGCGGCACAACTGTGGATCACCGAGCAGACCGTGAAGTTCCACCTCTCGAACGTGTACCGGAAGCTCGGCGTGTCCAACCGCACGGAAGCGAGTCACTTCGCCTATGTGCACGGGCTCCTCGACATGCGCCCGGCGGACGTTGCCGCGTAGGCCCGAGTTCGCGCAGCGCTACTCCACAGTCACGGTCTTGGCCAGGTTGCGCGGCTGATCCACGTTCAGCCCTCGCAGCCGGGCGATCCGGTAGGCGAGCAGCTGCAGCGGGATCACCGCGAGCAGCGGCTGCAGCATCCAGTCGGTCGCCGGCACCCAGAGGACCTCCTCGGCATGCGCTCCGATGTCAGGGTTGCCCTCGCTCGCGATCGCGATCACGTGCGCACCGCGCGCGCGCACCTCCTGCATGTTCGAGATCACCTTCTCGAGCACCGGCGAATCGGTCGCCACGCAGACGACGGGCGTCTGCTCGTCGAGCAGCGCGATCGGACCGTGCTTCATCTCGCCGGCGGCGTAGGCGTCCGTGGCGATATAGGAGATCTCCTTGAGCTTGAGCGCGCCCTCGAGCGCGACCGGCAGCCCCACGTGGCGCCCGAGGTAGAGGAAGAACTCGGCGGTGTAATGCGCCTGCGCCGTGCGCTCGACGCCCTCCTCGACCGATGCGAGCAGCTGCTCGATGCAGTGCGGGACGCGCTTGAGTGCGACGATCAGCTCGGCCAGGCGCGCCGGCTCGAGGGTGCCGCGCAGCTCTGCCAGGCGCAGCGCGAACAGGTACATCGCAGCGACCTGCGCGACGAACGTCTTCGTGGCGGCGACGCCGATCTCGAGCCCCGAGCGAGCGAACAGCACGCCGTCGGAGTCGCGCGTCGCCTGTGAGCCCATGGCGTTCGTGAGCGCGAGCACCTTCGCGCCGCGCTCGCGCGCGAGCCGCATCGCGGCGAGCGTGTCGGCCGTCTCGCCAGACTGCGAGATCCCGATCACGAGGTCGCCCGGGCCGATCACCGGATTGCGGTAGCGGTACTCGCTCGCGACGTCCATCTCCACGCCGAGTCGCGCCCACTCCTCGATCGCGTAGCGCCCGATGAGGCCGGCGTGGTAGGAGGTGCCGCAGGCGACGACGACCACGCGCCGGCAGTTGCGCAGGAAATCGTCGTCGATCGCACCGAGATCGCCGAGGTCGATGCCATCCGAGCGCGCGGTGCGATCGGCGATCGTCTCCGCGACGGCCTCCGCCTGCTCGTGGATCTCCTTGAGCATGAAGGTCTCGAAGCCGCCCTTCTCGGCGACCTCGGCGCTCCAGTGGACCTCCTCGATCGCGCGCTCGACCTCGGTGCCGTCGACGCGCGTGAAGCGGACGTCATCCGCGGTGACGATCACGATCTCGTCGTTCTCGATCAACTGCACGCGGCGCGTGTGCTCGAGGAAGGCCGGGATCGCCGAGCCGAGAAACTGCTCGCCCTCGCCGCGGCCGACCACGAGCGGGCACTCCTTGCGCGCCGCCACGATCAGGCCCGGCTCGTCCGCGGCCACCGCCACGAACGCGTAGTGCCCGCGCAGCCGGGCGTAGGCGAGCCGGACGGCCTGCTCGAGCCCGTTGCCGTCGAGGTGGCGCGAGATCAGGTGGGCGATCACCTCGGCGTCGGTCTCGGACGTGAACTCGGCGCCCGCGGTGAGCAGCTCGTGCTTGAGCTCCATGTAGTTCTCGACGATGCCGTTGACCACCACGTGCACGCGGTCGGCGTTGTCGAAGTGCGGGTGCGCGTTGGCCTCCGACACCCGTCCATGAGTGGCCCAGCGGGTATGGCCGATGCCGGTCGTGGCCGGCGGCGCGAGCACTGCGACCGCGCCTTCCCCGCCGTCGCGCGTCGCGACCGCGGAGCGCAGATGCGAGAGGTTGCCGACGGCGCGCACGGCCTCCAGACCTCCGGCGCCCTGTGCCGTGATGCCGGCCGAGTCGTAGCCGCGGTATTCGAGCTTCTCGAGCCCGGCCAGGAGGATCTCCTGGACAGGGCGGTTGCCGACGTAGCCGACGATCCCGCACATGGCGGCCTCCCTTGGTGGCTTCAGCGAGGCTGCACCTACCGGCCGCCCTCGAAAGCCGATTCTAGCCGTCCCCGGACCGTGCGGAAGGACCTGGGACGGTTCGTCAAGCGGCCTCGACCGCTGCCACGAGCCGCCCGCTGACGGCGTCGGCCTCCTCCGCGGTCGGGGCCTCGACCATCACGCGTACCAGTGGCTCGGTGCCGCTGGCGCGGACCAGCACGCGGCCGCGGCCGTTCAGGGCCGCGGACTCCGCCTCGATCTTGGCCGCGATCGCCGCGACCGCGCCGTTCAGCGCCGCGCGGTCGTCGAAACGGACGTTGACGAGCCGCTGCGGCAGCTTCTCCATCGCCCCCCGCGCGGCGAGCTCGCCGCCCGCGAGCGATTCGAGCGTCAGCAGCGCCGCGGCGATGCCGTCGCCCGACGGCACGAAGCCGGAGTCGATGATGTGGCCCGACTGCTCGCCGCCGAGCACCCAGCCGCGCTCGCGCAGCTCCTCGAGCACGTAACGGTCGCCCACGGATGTCGTCGCGACCTCGATCCCGGCCGCGCGCATCGCGGTGTGGAAGCCGAAGTTCGTCATCACCGTCACCACGACGCCGTCGCCGCGGAGACGACCCTCCGCGCGCAGGTGCAGCGCCGCAAGTGCGATCAGCTCGTCGCCGTCGACCACGACCCCCTGCCGGTCGACGGCGAGCACGCGATCGCCGTCGCCGTCGAAGGCGAAGCCGGCGTCGTGCCCGCCGGCATGCACGTGGGTCGCGAGCGCCTCTACGTGCGTCGAGCCGCAACCCGCGTTGATGTTGCGCCCGTCGGGGGCGTCGGCGAGCACGTCCACGTCCGCGCCAAGCCTGCGGAAGATCTCGGGCGCGGCGCGATACGTGGCGCCGTTGGCGCAGTCGAGCGCGATCCGGCGCCCGCCGAGGTCGAGCCGGCCGAAGCGCTCCTGCAACGCCTCGACGTACTCCTCGAGCGCTCCCTCCAGCGGCCGCACGCGGCCGACCGCGCCTCCGTCGCCGCCGGCCTCCAGCGCCTGCTCGAGCTCGCGCTCGGCGCTGTCAGAGAGCTTGTAGCCGTCGGCGCCGAAGAACTTGATCCCGTTGTCGCGGTACGGGTTGTGCGATGCGCTGAGGACCACGCCGAGGTCGTATCCGTGGCGGCCGATCAGCAGCGGCGCGCCGGGCGTCGGCAGTACGCCGCCGAGCAGCGCCTCGCCCCCGCCGGCGGCGATGCCCGCGGCGACTGCGGCCTCGAGCATCTCGCCCGACTCGCGCGTGTCGCGGATCACCAGCACGCGCGGCCGTGCCGCCTGCAGGCGCTCTGTGGCGGCGCGCGCCAGCGCCAGTGCGAGCTCTGCGGTCAGGAACTCCCCGGCGACTCCCCGCACCCCGTCGGTGCCGAAGAGCTGACGCGGCGAGTCGCCCGGTCCGGCCGCGATCAGCGCTTCGAGAACTGCGGCCGCTTGCGCGCCTTCTTCAGGCCGGCCTTCTTGCGTTCCTTGACGCGCGCGTCGCGCGTGAGGAAGCCGCGCCGCTTGAGCTCGGAGCGCAGGTTGGGGTCCGCGTCGACGAGCGCCTTGGAAATACCGTGGCGCAGCGCGCCGGCCTGCGCCGACACGCCCCCGCCGTGCATCGAGGCGACGACGTCGATCTTCTCCTCCAGCCCGACCGTCTCGAGCGCGGTGCGGATGGTGCGCTGCAGCGCGGGCCGCGGGAAGAAGACGTCCAGCGTGCGGCCGTTGATCTCGTACGCGCCGGTGCCGGGCTTGAGGATCACGCGCGCGACCGCGGTCTTGCGCTTGCCGGTCGCCGTGTAGCGGGCGCCTGCAGCGAGATCGATCGCGGCGTCTGCGATCGGCTGGGCGAACTCCTCCTCGGGGGCGTCGCCGTCTCCGTCGCCGTACCCGTCGTCGTCCTCGCCGCGCAAGGCCTCCTCGCCGTCGCGCACGATGTCGACCTCGAGGTCCATGCCCGGAATCTCCGGCTTGACGCGCGGGGTCTCCTCGACGAAGTCGTCGTCGCCGGGCTCGGCGGCCGCGGCGGGCTCCGGCGGGGCGGTGGACTCCGGGGCGGCGGCGGGCTCCTCGACGAGCGCCTGCTCGCGCTCCTGCTGCGCCTCGCCCGGCGTCTCCTGGGCGCCGACGACGTCCTCCGCGGCCAGCTCGTCGGGCGGGTTGACCTCGCCGTTGTTGTCGTCCGTCATCGTGTGATGATCTCCAGCTTCTGGGGCTTCTGTGCCTCGTGCGGATGCTCCGGACCGGCGTATACCTTGAGCTTGGTCAGCTGCTTGCGGGCCAGGCGGTTCTTCGGAAGCATGCCGCGCACGGCGAGGCGGATGACCTCTTCCGGGCGGCGCTCGAGCATGTCGCCGAGCGTCCGCTTCTTCAGCCCGCCCGGATAGCCCGAGTGGCGGTAGTACAGCTTCTCCTGCAGCTTCGCGCCGGTGACCGAGATCTTCTCGGCGTTCACGACCACGACGAAGTCGCCGACGTCGACGTGCGGCGTGTAGGCCGGCTTGCGCTTTCCACGCAGCGCGTCGGCGAGTTGCGTGGCGAGCCGGCCGAGGGTCTGGCCCTCGGCGTCGACGAGCAGCCAGTTGCGCTCGCGGTCAAGTGGAGTGGCTACGTAAGTCTTCATGCTGGGCGCGTGGATGCTGCAGCCACGCGGGGGGCGCGGCAGCGGCGCAGGATGATAGCGGGGCGCCGGGTCGCGGATCGCCGTTTATACTGCCGCCCAGCCGAGTCCATCCGGGGGGATGGAGCGGGGGAACCGAAGGGCCGCGCACCGCGGCCCCGGGGCGAATCCAGGCATTGCCGCCTGGTAGCGCGAGCAGCGCGAGCCCGTCAGCTAACCCCGTAGGCGGACAAGGGAGCTGGATGACGCGAACGGCGATCGCTCGACCGCGGCACACAACTGATCGGAGGGCATGGCGCCTGCACGCCGCGCTCGCGCTCGTCGCGGTAGCGGCGCCGGCGACCGCTGCCGCACGG
>DASQMT010000224.1:0-7349 GCA_035645355.1 Solirubrobacteraceae bacterium
CGCTCGCGCTGCGCGCCCGTCGCGGTGCTCGCGAGCGCGGCGCCGTCGAGCCGCTCGAGCGCCCGCGCCCGCCCCCTCAGCAGCGCCTCGATCGCCCCCGCGTCGTCGGGCGGGCGGGCGGCGGCTTCGGCAGGCGTCGCCTGCGGCGCCGGCTTGGGAGCGGGCGCTCCGCCTCCACCTCCTCCGCAGCCCCCCGCGGCCAGGATCGCGAAGCCGGCGAGGAGCGAGCGCAGCGTCATCCGCCGGCTGATGTTGGCAGCACCCGCCTAGGTGAACGCCGTGCCCGGCAGCGCGGTGGCGTCGCGGCCCGCGAGCCAGCGCAGCACGCTCGCCCCGACATCGCAGAACGGCCCGTCGTGGCGGCGCCCGCCGTGGCCCGTGAAGGCGGCCAGCAACGGCGCGTGCTCGCGCGTGTGGTCCGTCCCGGGTGTGGTCGGATCGCAGCCGTGATCGGCGGTCAGCACGAGCAGATCGCGGTCGGGATCGAGCTGTGCCACCCACTCGCCCACGGCGGCGTCGATCGCGCGCAGCGCCTCGTGGAAGCCGGCCACGTCCTGGCGATGGCCGTAGACCTGGTCGGTCTCGACGAGGTTGGTGAAGACGAAGCCGCGCTCGAGCTCGCCGACCAGCGCGCTGGTCGCGGCGATCGCCGCGCGATTGGTGGCCCCAGGGTGCTCCTGATCGACGCCGACGTGGTTGAACACGGAGCCGATCTTGCCGACCGTGTGCACTGGGACGCCGTCCGTCCGCAGCTCGTCGAGGTACGTACGGCTCGGCGGGTCGAGCGCGAAGTCCTTGCGTCCCTCGGTGCGCTCGAACGCGCCCGGGGCGCCGCGGAAAGGGCGCGCGATCACGCGGCCGACCGCGTGCTCGCCGCGCATGATCGCGCGCGCCGCCGTGCAGGCGGTTTCCAGCTCTTCCTGCGAGACCGAGTCCTCGTGCGCGGCGATCTGGAGCACCGAGTCGGCGGACGTGTAGACGATCAGATCGCCCGTGCGCAGCTGCTGCTCGCCGAAGTCGTCGATCACCGCGGTGCCCGAATAGGGCCGGTTGCAGAGAACGCCGCGGCCGGTCGCGGCACGCAGGCGGTCGGTCACCTCCGGCGGGAATCCGTCCGGGTACGTGCGCAGCGCGACCGGC
Organism: Solirubrobacteraceae bacterium; assembly: GCA_035645355.1. Classification (GTDB taxonomy): domain Bacteria; phylum Actinomycetota; class Thermoleophilia; order Solirubrobacterales; family Solirubrobacteraceae; genus DASQMT01. The sequence continues at coordinate 1,141 of DASQMT010000224.1, forward strand.
GTGATCGCTCCCATCAGCTCCCAGTGACCGGTGATCGTGTCCTTGCCCGGGCCGAGCGGGTGCAGCCGACCGTGCAGGACCGGCTCGCGCGCGGGCGGGCAGCCCGCGAGCGCCAGCGCCGAGCCGAGCCCGAGTCGCTGCATGACCGGCAGTTCGAGCCCGCCGGTGGCCTCCGCCACGTGGCCGAGCGTGTTCGCGCCCGCGTCGCCGTAGTCGCCGGAGTCCGGCAGCTCGCCCGCGCCGCACGCGTCGAGAACGATCACGAAGGCGCGCCGGTCCACGGCGCCACATCCTGCCACGGGCCGGCTTCGCCGTCGGTCAGCCGACGCGCGCCCGCGGGTGAGATTCGAAGTAGACGTCCTTGAGCCGCTCGGCCGAAAGGTGCGTGTACAGCTGCGTAGTGGCGATGTCGGCGTGCCCGAGCATCTCCTGGAGTGAGCGCAGGTCGCAGCCGCCGGCCAGCAGATGGGTCGCGAAGCTGTGGCGCAGCGTGTGCGGGCTCATCTTCGATGCCAGACCGGCGCTCGTGGCGTGGCGTTGCACGATCTTGTAGAGCCCCTGGCGCGTGAGGCCGGCGCCGCGCTGGTTGACGAACAACCGCGATTCCCAGCGGTTGCCGATCAGGCGTCCGCGGCCGCGCTGCACGTACGCCGCCAGGGCCCCGGAAGCCGCCGAGCCGATCGGCACGAGGCGCTCCTTGGAGCCCTTGCCGCGCGCCCGCAGGATGCCGGCCTCGAGATCCACATCCCCCACCTCGAGCTCGATCGCCTCCGATGCACGCAGGCCGCACGCATACATCGTCTCCAGCAGCGCGCGATCGCGCAGCGCCGCGGGCGCGGTCCCGCGCGGCTGGCGCAGCAGCTCCGCGACCTCGTCGCGGCTGAGCACCTGGGGCAGCTTGCGGCTCTGCTTCGGCGCCCGCAGATGCGCCGTCGGATCGGTCGTCAGCACGGACGTGCGACGCAGGTGGCGATAGAAGGAGCGCAGGCAGGCGATCTTGCGCTGCAGCGTCGCGGGCGCCGCCGCCGGGCGATGCTCGCGACCTTCGGCGAGCTCCGCGGTGAACGCGCTCAGCTCGCCATGACCGATCGCGAGCGGATCATGGCCCGTGCGCGTGAGCCACTCGCCGAACTGGAGCAGGTCGGAGCGATAGGCCTCGAGCGTGTTGCGCGACAGCCCGCGCTCGAACTCGAGGTAGGCGAGGAAGTCGAGCAGCAGGTGCTCGAACGGCAGCGAGCGTGGATGCGGAGGCGCGATTGCCACGGGCTCCAGGGGTTCGGCGCGCGCCGGGGCAGCCCTGCCGGTGCAAGGGGTGGTTCAGCGGCCCAGTCGCGCCTTGAGCAGCTGCAACCCGATGATCGTCTTCGCGTCATGGCACTGCGCGAGCGTCGCGTCGAGCGCGGTGAGCGGATGCGGCTCGATGTCGATCCGCTCGTCCTCGACCTGCTGCCCCGGCCTGTCGCTCAACCCTGTGGCGAGGTAGATGTGGCACTGCTCGTCCGTGAACCCCGCCGACGTGTAGTAGGTCGTGAGGTGCTCCCAGTTCTCCGCTGCCTTGCCGATCTCCTCGGCGAGCTCGCGCTGGCCGCAGAGCAGCGCGCTCTCGCCCTCCTCGTCGAGCTTGCCGGCGGGCAGCTCGAGCAGGTCCGGGTCGCCGGTCGCCTCGCGCGGCTGGCGGACGAGCCAGACATGCTCGTCGTCATGGGCGACGATCGCGACCGAGCCCGGGTGCGCGACCCACTGGCGCGTGACCTGGCGGCCGTCCTCGTGGCGGAACGTGCCCTCGCAGACGTCGACGATCGTGCCCTCGAAGACGCGGTGCGCCTCGACGCGCTCGAAGCGGGAGCTCATGCGGCCGTCATGCTCGCACGCGACGTCACACCGCCGCGGCCTCGTCGAGCAGCGCCAGGCAGACGTCGAGCATCCCCTCCAGCGCCGCGACGCTCACCCGCTCGGTCGGCTCGTGGTTGTGCTCGGTCCCGTTGGCCAGGTTGACGCACTCGATGCCCTTGAGCGCGAGCGCGTTGACGTCCGAGCCGCCGCCGGTCGCGATCCGGCTCGGCTCGTAGCCGCAAGCGCGCAGCGCAGCCTCGGCGGCGACGACCGCGGGCGCGCCGCCCTTCGTCCGGTAGCCGTCGAACAGCTTCTCGCAGACGACGTCGACGTCGCACTCCGCCGAGCCCGCGCCGTCGTGCACGGCGTCGATCATGCCGGCGACGATCTCCTCGACGCGCTGCGCGTCGAGCGAGCGTGCCTCCGCCAGCAGGCGGCAGCGCTCGGGCACGACGTTGGTGGAACCGCTGCCGCCATGGATCGAGCCGACGTTCGCGGTCGTCTGCTCGTCGATGCGGCCGTGCGGCATCGCGGCGATCGCGTGCACCGCGGCCAGCACGGCGCTGCGGCCCGCCTCGGGGCGGATGCCCGCGTGGGCGGCGCGGCCGTGGAAGTCGGCGCTGAGCCGGTAGTAGGTCGGCGATGCGATCACGACGTCGCCGATCGGCGTGGCATGGTCGAGGACGTAGCCGAAGTCGGCACGCAGCACCGAGGCATCGAACGCCTTGGCGCCGGCGAGCGCGTCCTCCTCCTCGACCGTGAGCAGCAGCTCGATCGCGACCGGTGAGCCTTCGACGCTCGCGCGCCGCGCCACCTCGAGGAAGACGGCGACGGCGGCCTTGTTGTCAGCGCCCAGGATCGTGTCGTGAGCGTTCTCCCAGCCTCCGTCGACCACCACGGGCTCGATCTCGCCGTGTACCTCGACCGTGTCGAGATGCGCGCACAACAGCACCGTGCGCTCGGAGCGGCCGCGTACGCGCGCCAAGAGGTTGCCGCGCGCGTCCGCCTCGACGGTCAGACCCATGCCCTCGAGCTCGCGGCTGACATGTGCAGCCACCTCTGCCTCGCGCCCGAACGGGCTCGGGATCGCGCAGAGAGCCGCGAACCGCTGGTTCAGCCGCTGCTTCTCGGCCTCGCTGGCCGGCCTCACGTCAGCGCTGCGGGAAGTGGCCCGTGGGCTCAGCCGGCGCCGGCTCGCGCGAGCCGTCGTCGAGCAGGTAGGTCGGCTCGTCCGCCGGCCGGCCGGCCCGGATCGGCTCGCCGGTCTCCGGCAGCGCCCGGGGGCGGCGCTCGCGCATGAAGCGCTGGGCCGCGCCGACGAACTCGCGGAACAGCGGCGCGGGCCGCTCCGGACGGGACTTGAACTCGGGATGGAACTGCGACGCGACGAAGAACGGGTGGTCGGGCAGCTCGATGATCTCGACCAGCCGCTCGTCGGGCGTCGTGCCGGAGACGACGAGGCCGGCAGCCTCGAGCCGGCGGCGCAGGAAGTTATTGACCTCGTAGCGGTGGCGGTGCCGCTCGTAGATGACGGCCTCTCCGTAGATCTCGCGCGCTCGCGTGTCGGAATGCAGCTTCACCGGGTCGGCGCCGAGCCGCATGGTGCCGCCCATGTCGGCTACCTCCTTCTGCTCGGGCAGCAGGTCGACCACCGGATACGGCGTCTCGGGATCGAACTCGCTCGAGTTCGCCCCGTCCATGTCCGCGACATGACGCGCGAAGTCGGCGACCGCGATCTGCATGCCCAGACAGACGCCCAGGTACGGGATCCCCTGCTCGCGTGCGATCCGCGCGGCGGCGATCTTGCCCTCGATTCCGCGGACGCCGAAGCCACCTGGGATGAGGATGCCGTCCGCACCCTCGATCCGGCGGCGGACCTCCTCGTCGCCGAGCGTCTCGGAGTCGACCCAGTCGATGTCGACGGCGCAGCCGTGCTCGAAGCCCGAGTGACGCAGCGCTTCGACGACCGACAGGTACGCGTCCGCGAGCTGGACGTACTTGCCGACGAGGGCGATTCGCACGGGCTGGCTGCCCTGCGCCTCGGTCGCCTTGGCGATGAAGCGCTTCCAGCTCTCGAGATCGGGCGGTCCCGCCTCGATGCCGAAGTGGTCGAGCACGAAGTCGTCCACGCCCTCTGCCTGGAAGAACAGCGGGACCTTGTAGATGTTGTCCACGTCGCGCGCGGACACGATCGCCTCGATGGGCAGCGATGCGAACAGGGCGATCTTCTTGCGGATCTCGCGCGAGAGCGCACCCTCAGAGCGGCAGACGACCATGTCGGGCTGGATGCCGATCCGGCGCAGCTCGTTGACCGAGTGCTGCGTCGGCTTCGTCTTGAGCTCGCCCGCGTGGCCGATGTACGGCACGAGCGTGAGGTGGATGAACATGCAGCGGCGCCGCCCGACGTCGACCGGGAACTGCCGGATCGCCTCGAGGAACGGCAGCGACTCGATGTCGCCGACCGTGCCGCCGATCTCCGTGATCACGATGTCGACGTCCTGGCTCTCACCGACGAGCTGCACGCGGTGCTTGATCTCGTCGGTGATGTGCGGGACGACCTGGACGGTGTCGCCGAGATAGTCGCCGCGGCGCTCCTTGCGGATCACCGAGTTGTAGACCGCCCCGGCGGTGACGTTCGACGCGCGCGAGGTGTTCGCGTCGGTGAAGCGCTCGTAGTGCCCCAGGTCCAGGTCGGTCTCCGCGCCGTCCTCGGTGACGAACACCTCGCCGTGCTGGAACGGCGACATCGTCCCCGGATCGACGTTGATGTAGGGGTCGAACTTCTGGAGTGCGACCTTCAGCCCGCGCGCCACGAGCAGGCGGCCGATCGAGGCCGCTGCGATGCCCTTGCCGAGCGACGACACCACGCCGCCGGTGACGAAGATGTAGCGGGTGCGCGGGCGGGGGTCAGGCATCTCGTTCCGGCTTCCCAGTCTATGACGCGTGTCGGCGGCACGGCCGGCTTTGGCCGCATGCAGCGGGAAACGCGCTTTCACGAGCCCATTAGCCAGGCGAGGGGCACACCGGTCGCGAGAAGCAACGTCTCTGCTCCGCTACGCCGCCTTGAGCAGCTCTTTCGCGTGACGCCGTGCGGCCGTGTCGCCACCGTCGGCGCCGAGCATCCGGACGATCTCGCCCACCACCGCACCGCGCTCGAGCAACGCCACCGTCGCACGGGCCGGGTCGGCCGACGTGTCCTTGGCGATCGTGAAGTGACGTGCGGCAACCGACGCGATCTGCGGCAGGTGCGTGATGCAGATCACCTGGCGCCCTTCAGCCAGCGTGCGGAGCTGCTCGCCGACCGCGCGCGCGGTCTGACCCCCGATGCCGGCGTCGACCTCGTCGAACACGAGTGTCGCGGGCCCGGCCTCGGAAGCGACGCTCATCAGCGCCAGCATCACGCGCGAGAGCTCTCCCCCGGACGCCGTCTCGCGCAGCGGTCCGGCGGGAACGCCTGGGTTCGGGGCGATCAGGAACTCGACCTCGTCGCCACCGCTCGGTCCATGGTCAGCACGCGGTGTCAGGCGGACCTCGAAGCTGGCTCCGTCCATGGCCAGCTCGCGGAGCACCTCGACGACTGCCCGAGCCAGCTCGACGGCGGCGCGCTCACGTTCCACCCGCAGCTCCCCCGCGCGTTCGGCGAGCTGCGCCTGCACGTCCCGCAGCGCCGCTGTGGCCTCCTCCAGGGCCCCCTCCCTGCCCGCCAGCTCGTCGCGCCGCGCCCTGCAGGTGTCGGCGTGCGCCAGCACCATGGCGACCGTTCCTCCGTGCTTGCGCTTGAGTCGCTCGAACAAGGCCAGGCGCTCCTCGACCTCCTCGAGCCGGCCGGGCGGCGCATCGACCGCTTCGCCGTACTGCCGCAGATCGCGCGCCAGATCCTCGGCCTCGACCGAGAGCACCGCGGCGCGCTCGGCAAGCGCGTCAAGCGGCGCGTCGACGCCGCGGATCGCCTCCAGCGCGCGTGCTGCACCCGCGAGCGCAGACGCGCCTCCCTCACCGCTTTCGGGCGCGATCGCCTCGATCGCACCAGCGGCCGCGAGGCGCAGGCCCTCGAGGTTGCGAAGCCGCTCCCGTTCGGCCGTCAACGCGGCCTCCTCGGGTTCACTCGGAGCAGCTGCGTCGATCTCTGCCAGCTCCCACTCCACCAGGTCGAGCTCGCGGTCGCGGGCGCCGTCGCGTTCGCGCAGCGCCGCGAGCTCGCTCCGCAGGTCACGGTCGCGCGCATACAACGCGGCGAACTCGTGCCGCCGCCGCGCTTGCTCGGGGCCGCAGAACCCGTCGAGAATCTCCAGCTGCGAGGCGGCGAGCGTCAGCTTCCGGTGCTCGTGCTGGCCGTAGAACGACAGCAGCGCGCCGCCGGCATCGCGCAGCTCGCC
>DASQMT010000225.1:0-4586 GCA_035645355.1 Solirubrobacteraceae bacterium
GCAAGCTGAAGTTCATCGTGTCCGGGGCCGCGATCAGAGCGAAATCCTTCGCCAGCGGGTCGACCAGCGAGACCTTGACGACGCCGAGCAGTGCGATCGCGGCGATCCCGCCCAGCGCCCCCACCAGCACGCCTTCGATCACGAACGGCCAGCGGATGAACCAGTCCGTCGCGCCGACCAGCTTCATCACCTCCACCTCGCGCCGCCTCGCGTACATCGAGAGCCGGATCGTGTTGGCGACCAGCAGCAGCGACGCGAGCGCCAGCAACCCCGCGAGCAGCCCCATCGTGAGCTTCACGACGCGCGTCGCGGAGAGGATCTTGTCCGTGTCCTCCTTGCGGTCCTGGACCTCGTCGATCGAGCTGTCGATCACGGTCCGCTGGCCGGAGGGCGACAGCGGCGCGAGCGAGTCGCGCACCTGCTTGATGTCCTCCGGGCGCTCGGGCGTCACGCGCAGCAGGTCGGGCAGCGGATTAGTCCCCAGCAGGTCGTAGTAGTCGCCGCGGCCGGACTCGCGCTCGGCGCGGATCGCCTCCTGCTTGGAGACGAATTCCACGCTGCCGACACCCGGCGTCTCGTCCTCGATGATGCGTCGCACGCGGCTGATGTCCGCGGCGCTGGCGTCATCCTTCAGATAGACGTCGACGAGCACCTTGGAGCGGATCTCGTTCGCGGCGCCGGTCGTGGCCTGCACGACCGGGATGAAGACACCGAGCACGAGCACCGTCACCAGCACCGTGGCGACCGCCGCGAACGACGGCACAGCGTTGCGCCTCAGCGCGCGCAGCGCCTCGCGCAGGAAGAAGCCGAACCTCACTCGAGCCCCTGGCGCCAGAGCGCGCCGAACTCGGTGGTGCTGTCCGAGGCGCTGTAGCCGCCGGCGCGCTCGTCGCGCACGACGCGGCCCTGCGAGACCTCGATCACGCGCCGGCGCATGCGATCGACCATCGCCTTGTCATGCGTCGCAACGACCACCGTGGTGCCCGTGCGGTTGATCCGGTAGAGCAGTTGCATGATCCCGACGGACGTCTCGGGATCGAGGTTGCCGGTCGGCTCGTCGGCCAGCAGCAGCGGCGGATGGTTGACGAACGCGCGCGCGACCGAGACGCGCTGCTGCTCGCCGCCCGAGAGCTGGTCGGGGAAGCTGTGCAGCTTGGTCGACAGGCCCGTCAGGCGCAGGATGTCGGGCACCTTCTCGCGCACCTCGCGGCGCTTGCCGCCCGTCACCTGCAGCGCGTAGGCGACGTTGTCGTAGACCGTCCGGTTCGGCAGCAGCTTGAAGTCCTGGAAGACCACGCCGAGGTTGCGGCGGTAGTAGGGGACCTTCTTGCGCGTGATCTCGGAGAGGTCGCGGCCCGCGACCGCGATCGAGCCGAAGCTGGGCTCGATCTCCTTGATCAGCAGGCGCATGATCGTCGACTTGCCCGAGCCCGTGGCGCCGACGAGGAAGACGAACTCGCCCGGGTGGATCGCGAACGTCGCGTCCTCGAGCCCGACGTCGCCGCTCGGGTACTTCTTGGAGACCGAGCGCAGATCGACCACTGCGCCGGGGACCGGCTCGCCGACCACGCGCTGGCGCGGCGCGGCGGGCTCGGCGCGGCGTCTGATGTGGCGTTCGGTGGCAGCCATCCGAGGTCAGGAGGGTACTTCGAGTCCCCTTCCGGCTCCCCTGCCTGCAACGAACCGCCCACCGCTAGGCTGATCGCCCATGGCCAAGATCCACTCCTCCACCCTCCCCAACGGGCTGCCGCTCTACCGGGTGGACCTGCCCGGCACGCGCGCGGTGACCGTGCTGGTGGCGTTCGACGCCGGGGCGCGCACAGAGGGCCCGGAGGAGAACGGCATGGCCCACTTCCTCGAGCACCTCGTGTTCAAGGGCGGCGAGAAGTACGACGACTACCGCAAGGTGAACGAGACGGCGGAGCGGATGGGCGCGGTGCTGAACGCCTACACGTCGCACGACCTCGTCGCCTTCCACATCACCTGCCGTGCCGAGGTCGTCGGCGAGGCGATCGACCTGCTGACCGATTTCGTCGGGCGGCCCAAGCTCGACGCGGAAGAGCTCGACCGCGAGCGCGGCGTGGTGATCCAGGAGATCGCGCGCGCCAACGACCAGCCGTCCGTGGTAGCCGAGCACCTGATCGACCGTGCCGCGTTCGGCGACCATCCGCTCGGACGGCCGGTGCTCGGGCCCGAGGAGCACCTGCGCCGGTTCGACCGCGACGCGATCGTCGAGTTCCGCCGGCGCCAGTGGGCCGGCTCGCACGGTGGCGCCTTCCTCGTCGGCAACCTGAGCGAGGTGCCCGAGAATCAGGAGCTGGCCGAGACCTTCGGGCGCTTTCCGTCGATCAAGTCCAACGGCAGCTACGAGGCAGCGCCGGGATTTCAGCCTCAGACGCTGGTCGAGCAGCGCGACTCCAACCAGTCGCACCTGCGCATCTCCTATCGGCCCTCGATCGATCCGCGTGACGTGCAGCAGCGCGCCGCGCTCGCGGTGTACAGCACGCTGCTGGGCGGCTCGATGGGCTCGCGGCTGTTCGACGAGATCCGCGAGCAGCGCGGCCTCGCCTACTCCGTCTACTCCGTCGACCACTCGTTCGCGGACGTCCCGATCCTGCAGCTCTCGGCGGGGCTCGAGTCGGGCAAGTGCGGCGAGGCGTACGAGCGCATGCGCGCGATCGTGGACGAGCTGCGCACGGACGGACCGCGCGAGGAGGAGGTCGAGCGCGCGCGCGCATACGCGGCGGGCCGCCGCGTGCTGGCGTTCGAGAACACGAACGCGGTCGCGCGCCATGCCGCGACGCAGACCGTCGTCCATGGCCAGGAGGTCGACCCGGACGCGGCGATCGCCGTCCTCGACGCCGTCGAGTTCGACAAGGTGGCCGAGGTCGCGCGCGGGATCTCGGAGGAGGCCTCGGTCGCCTGCGTGGGGCCCCACGAGGTCTCCGAGTTCAGCTGACGTTGTGATGCTGTGAAGCAGCGCGGCGGGGTTTGCGCCCTGGCCGTCGCGTGCGCCATGATCCGCGGCGAGTGACGGAGGAAGAGCTCAACCGCCGCGAGCTCGAGCGCTACGTGCAGCGCGTCACGGACCGGTGGCCGGTCCAGCGGGCGCTGCTCGGCGGCGCTCGTCTGGCCGACATGCACGGGGCGCCGCGCCAGCGCGAGCGCGGGCCCGAGTACGTGATCGTGTTCGTGTCGGAGCACTTCGACGGCGTGCCCTGGCTCGAGCGCGTCTACCAGACCGGCTCGCTGTGGGACGCCTACGAGATGGGCGCCCCGGCCGACGTCCACTGCTACACGCCGGCGGAGTTCGAGCGCCGGCGCGAGTCGCTGCCGGTGGTGCGCGAGGCGGCCGAGCACGGGCTCGAGCTGCTTCCGGAGCCCGCCTGAGCCGGCGTCGCGGCTCGGCGGCCCCAGCGCCGGCGTCGAGCGCTACGGCACGATCGCGACCATCCGCTCGATCGGGATCCGCGCGCGCGCGGCGATCTCGGGGGGCACCGTCACGACCGGCTTGCCCTCGCGCAGCGCGTCGCGCAGCTTCGGCAGGGTGATCATCTTCATGAAGCGGCAGCTCGCCGCCTCGTTCGCGGCCACGAAGTCGACGTCGGGCGCCGCTATCCGCAGGGGGTGCAGCATCCCGACCTCGGTCGCCATGATCGCGGTAGAGCCCGGGCGCGCCGTGCGCGCGTAGTCCATCATCCCGCCGGTCGAGAGCATGTGCACGCCCTCGGGCGCGACGTCGCCGGCGGCGACGTACTCCATCACCGAGGTCGAGCAGCCGCACTCCGGGTGAATCAGGAAGTCGGCCCCGGGATGCTCTGCGCGTAGCTGCGCGATGTCGCTCGGGCGGATGCCGGCGTGCACGTGGCACTCGCCGTCCCAGACGTGCATCTTGCGGCCGGTGACCTTCTCGACGTAGGCGCCGAGGAACATGTCGGGGCCGAAGAGGATCTCGGTCCCGTCCCCGTGCTCGCGGAAGATGTGCTCGACCACGGCGACGGCGTTCGACGACGTGACGCAGTAGTCGGTCTCCGCCTTGACGGCCGCGGTCGTGTTGACGTACATGACCACGACGGCGCCCGGGTGCTTGGCCTTCCAGGCACGGAGCTGGCCCGCGGTGATCGAGTCAGCCAGCGAGCAGCCGGCGTCCGGATCGGGCAGCAGCACGGTCTTCCGGGGCGAGAGGATCGCCGCCGTCTCGGCCATGAAGTGCACGCCGCAGAACGCGATCACGTCCTCGGAGGCCGCAGCGGCCTTGATCGACAAGCCGAGCGAGTCGCCGACGTAATGGGCCACGTCCTGGATCTCGGGCAGCTGGTAGTTGTGCGCGAGGATCACCGCGCCGCGCTCGGCGGCGAGCGCGCGCACCTCGGCCTGCATGGCCGGGATGTTGTCGAGTTGGAGCAGGGTCATGTGGGGAGCTCGAGCAGGAGGGAGAGGTCGAGGGCGGGCGCGGAGTGGGTCAGCGCGCCCATCGAGACGTAGTCTAGACCATTTATGGTCGAGTAGACAACAACTGTCTCCGGCGTTACGCCGCCGGAGGCTTCCAGCTCCGCGCGACCGGCGACCTGCACGACCGCGGCGGC
>DASQMT010000226.1:0-3944 GCA_035645355.1 Solirubrobacteraceae bacterium
AGCACGCCGCCCGGCGCGCGGCCGGCATGACCGCGCCCGAGCCCTCGCGGACCGCGCTGGACGACGAGCGGCGCATGATCGACGCCATCCTCCGGCGGCCCGGCGGCGGCCGGCGCATCTCCGAGATCAAGGACGAGCTCGGGACGGTGATGAACGAGAAGTGCGCCGTCTTCCGCACGCAGGAGGGGTTGAGCGAAGCGCACGCGACGATCCGCCGGTTGCAGGAGGAGGCGAGCGTCGCCGCGATCGACGACCGCGGCACCGTCTTCAACCAGGACGTGCTCGGCGCGATCGAGCTGGGGTACATGCTCGACGTGGCCGAAACCATCGTGATCGGCGCGCTCGAGCGCAGGGAGTCGCGCGGCGCGCAGTTTCGGCTCGACTTCCCCGAGCGCAACGACGCAGAGTGGCTGAAGCACATCAACGTCTCGCGCAACGGCGGCGACGTGCCGCAGGTCTCCTACTCGCCCGTGACCATGACCCAGTGGGAGCCGCAGGAGCGTACTTACTAGATGCCCGACTACACGCTGAGACTCCGCCGCTACTCCCCCGAGACGGGCGCCGCCCCCTACTGGGAGGAGTTCGAGGTCGACCTCGACGGGCACCGCTCGGTGCTGGACGGCATCCTCCAGGCCAAGGACCGCACGGACGCCTCGATCGGCATCCGCTGCTCCTGCCGGGCGGCGATCTGCGGCTCGTGCGGCGTGCGCATCAACGGCAAGCCGAACCTCGCCTGCCACATGCATCTCGAGCAGGCCGCGGAGAGCGGCCTCGACGGCGTGATCACCGTCGAGCCGATGGGCAACATGCCGGTGCTCAAGGACCTGATCGTCGACATGGACGCGGTCCACTGGAAGAAGATGCAGCGCGTCACGCCGTGGCTGCTGCCGGCGGGCGAGGAACCCGAGCGCGAGTACATCGTGCCGCCCGAGTCGATGATCGACGTCACGCAGACGATGGCCTGCATCCAGTGCGGCGCCTGTGTGTCGGACTGCCTCTCGATGGAGGTCGACCCGCTGTTCATCGGCCCGGCGGCGCTCGCGAAGGCGTATCGCTTCGTCGGCGACCCGCGCGACGGCCAGCAGTTCGAGCGCCTGCGCGACCTCGCGGAGGACCCGCACGGGATCTACGACTGCACGCACTGCTTCAACTGCATCGAGGCCTGCCCCAAGGGCGTCGCGCCGATGAGCCAGATCATGCGCCTGCGCCGGATCGCCGGCGCGGATCACGGGATCGACGATCGCAACAACGGCCACCGCCACGAGCAGGCGTTCGTCGACAACATCGAGCGCAATGGCCTGCTGCACGAGGCCGACCTCCTGCCCGACTCCTACGGCGGCAAGTTCCACCCGCGCGCCGTGCCGGAGCTGGTCGGATCGCTGCCGGTGATCCTCAAGGCGCTGCGGACGGGCAAGGTCACGCCGCGCAAGGCGCTCCTGCACGCCCACAAGGCGCCCGACGACGTCAAGCGCATCTTCAAGCACGTCCACGACAAGGAGGAGCGCCTGGAGCTCAACCTGTACGTGGCGGGCGAGGAGGAGGCATCCGGCGAGAGCAGCGCCCAGGCCAGTGCCGGTGGCCACCTGCCAGAGGAGAGGAGCCCGAACCAGTGAAGGTCGCCTACTGGCCCGGCTGCGTGAGCCGCGGGTTCACCCCGGAGCTGCACGGGTCGATGGCGAAGGTCGCCCCGCTGCTCGACATCGAGCTGGTGCAGCTCGACCGCGCCTGCTGCACCGGCGCGGGCGTGATCGCCGAGCACAACCAGGAGCTCGCCGACACGCTCAATGCGCGCACGTTCGCGCTCGCTCAGCAGGTCGAAGGAGCCGAGCTGATGATGAACATCTGCTCCACCTGCCAGGGCGCCCAGTCCGAGTGCCAGGAGCGGCTCGACGCCAACACGGAGTACCGCGACCATGTCAACGAGACGCTGGCGGCAGAGGGACTGACCTACCGGAAGGGCATCGCCAACAAGCACTTCCTCTGGCTGATGGTCGAGGAGATCGGGCTCGACGTGATCGCCTCCAAGGTCACGCGGCCGCTCACCGACCTCCGCATCGGCCCCTTCTACGGCTGCTACATCGTGCGCCCGACCGACAGGCTCGGGATCGATCGCGCGCACCCGCGCGACACGTACCTGCAACAGCTGATCGAGGCGCTGGGCGGCACGGTCGTCGACTACGCCGGCCAGTACAAGTGCTGCGGCTTTCCGATCATCACGATGAACAAGCAGGCGTCGCTCAAGCAGGCCGCCCGGCATCTCGGCGATGCGATCGACGCCGACGCGGACTGCCTCGTGACGCCGTGCCCGCTCTGCCATCTCAATCTCGACCTGCAGCAGCCGTCGGCCGAGAAGCTCGCCGGGCGGCCGCTCGGCATGCCCGTCCTGCACCTGCCGCAGATGGTCGGGCTCGCATTCGGCGTCGAGCCGAAAGAGCTCGGCCTCGGCAGGCACGTCGTCAAGCCCACGTCGGTGATCGATTGGTCCACGTCGGTCGTCGCCGCCGTCGCCGCCGGGTAGCGCGCTACGCCTGGCCCGCCGCCGTGGGCGCGGCGGGCATCGCCTGGTACGGCGCCGACTCGCTGCGCCACCGGCGCGAGAGTGGTCACGGCTACGAGCTGCGCGGCGAGCTCGACGTTAGCGACGAGGCGTTCCTGCGCACGGCCGAGGCTCTGACCGGCGCGCCGATCTCGTGGGGCAACCACGTCGAGCTGCTGATCAACGGCGACCAGATCTTCCCCTGCTACCTGCGCACGATCCGCGAGGCGCAGCACTCGGTCTGCCTGCTCACGTACGTCTACTGGCGCGGTGACATCGCACACGAGGTGGCGAACGCGCTGCGCGATCGCGCGCTGGCAGGGGTCGAGTGCAACGTGATCATCGACGCAGTCGGCGGGATGAAGCTCGAGGACGAGCTGATCGAGCTGATGACCGACGCAGGCGTGAAGGTCACCCGCTTCCGCCCGTTCAAGGTCTACGCGCTCAAGCGGGCAGAGAATCGCACGCACCGCAAGATCCTGGTCGCGGACGGCCGCGTCGGGCTGACGGGGGGCGTCGGGATCGCAGAGGAGTGGACGGGCAACGCCCAGGACGCCGACCACTGGCGCGACACCCACGTGCGCGTCGAGGGGCCGGTCGTGCGCGGCCTGTTCGGCGCGTTCGCGGAGAACTGGCTCGAGGCGACCGGCGAGGTGCTCGCCGGTCCGGGGTACCTGCCGCAGCTCGACGAGGAGCATGAGGGCGGCCCGATGATGGTCGTGCGCTCGAGCGCCGGCGTCGGCGACTCCAACGTCGAGGCGCTCTACTACCTGGCGATCGCCGCCGCGCGCGAGTCGATCGATCTCACGGCGGCCTACTTCGTGCCGCGCCCGGCCTTCACGGACGCGCTCGAGGACGCCGCCGGGCGCGGTGTGCGCGTGCGGGTGCTCGTGCCGGGGTCGAACATCGACAAGCCGCCGGTCTGGATCGCGGGCCGTGCCTCCTACGACGACCTCGTCGGCTCGGGCGTCGAGATCTACGAGTACCAGCCGACGATGTTGCACGCCAAGACGATGACCGTCGATCGGCACTGGTCCGCGGTCGGGTCCGCGAACTTCGACAACCGCTCCTTCCAGCTCAACGACGAGGCGACGCTGTGCGTCAGCTCCGATAAGTTCGCCGCCCGGCTGGGCGAGCAGTTCGAGCGCGACCTCGAGGTCTCCGAGCGCATCTCCCCCCAGCGCTGGCAGCGCCGTGGGCCGGTCCAGCGGACGGGCGAGTCGCTGCTCAAGCTGGCCCGTCGCGAGCTGTGACGCTGCTCGAGCTCCAGACGCCGCACGGCACCGCCCGGGCGCACCTCGACGCGGATGGTGACGCGCGCGGGCTGCTCGTGCTCGGGCACGGGGCCGGCGGCGGGGTGAGCGCGCGCGACCTCGTCGCTGTCGCGCGTGTAGCTCGCTCGGAAGCG
>DASQMT010000227.1:0-7531 GCA_035645355.1 Solirubrobacteraceae bacterium
GTCGCGCAGCCGCAGCAGCGCCAGCTGGGCCGTGACCGACGACGCCAGCGTCTCGACGTCCGAGCCGGCGAGCTCCACGAGCTGCCGCAGCCGCAGCTCGCCGAACCGCTCACCTCCCGCCAGCACGCTGTCAAGCACACCGTCGGTGTAGAGCACGATCACGTCGTCGGGTTCGAGCTCGACCGTGCTCGCGGGCCACTCGGCCACCTCGACCGCGCCGAGCATCGGCCCTGACTCGCCGATCGGCGTCGCGACGCCGGCGCGCACCAGCAGCGGCGGCGGATGCCCGGCGAGCAGCACCTCGGCCGGTCCGGGCAACTCAGTCGGCAGTGCGATCGCAACGACGGTGCAGAGGCTCATCGCGCCGCGCCGCCGGAGCGCGTGGTTGAGCTCGTCGAGCGCCGCCGCGGGCTGGCCGGTGAGCCGCCCCGCCGTCCGCAGCGTCACGCGCGACAGGGCGCTCAGCGCCGCCGCCGGGGCGCCCTTGCCGACCACGTCGCCCATCACGACGACCGAGCCCGCGGGTGTGTCGATCACGTCGTAGAAGTCGCCACCCGCCTGCACCTCGTCGCCTGCGGGCTGATAGACGGTGGCGATCTTGCAACCGGGCAGCTCGGGCGAGGACTCGGGCCGCAGGCCGGCCGAGAGCACGGTCGCGATCTCCGCCCGATCGCGCAGGAGGCGCGCGTTGCGCAGCGCGTCGGCGATCCGCTGTCCGAGCGCTGTCGCGACCGCCTCGTCGGCGTCGTCGAAGCGCCGGTGCGCCTGCGAGGAGACGAGCGTCAGCGCGCCCAGGACGTTGTCGCCCGAGCGCAGCGGCACGACGAGCAGCGCCGACAAACCAAGCCCTTCGAGCAGCTCGAGATGCTCGGCGTCGACCGCGGCGGCGCGCACCATCGCGGCGGTGATGTTGTCCATCCGGTACGGCTCGCCGGTGCGGATCACGCCCGGCACCACGCTCTCGTCGTCGAGCCGGACCGGATGGCGGACGCGCAGCCGGCGGGCGAGCGCGACCTTGTCGGGCTCGGAATGCGCGATCGCCGCGAGCTCGACGGCGCCGGCGGCACCGGGCAGGTCGATCGCGCACCAGTCAGCCAGCGCGGGGACCGTCAGCCGGACTACCTCCTGCAGCGTCGCGTCGAAGTCGAGTGAGGAGCTGAGGAGCCGGCCGGCCTCTGCAAGCAGCCGCTGGCCCAGCTCGGCGCGCCGCACGGCGGTGACGTCCTCGGTCACGTACATCGTCATCACCGGGCGGCCGCGGTCGTCGTTCAGGACCGAGGACTTGAGCAGCAGCCAGCGCTGGTCGCCGGTCTCGCGG
The DNA here is from genome assembly GCA_035645355.1 of Solirubrobacteraceae bacterium. Classification (GTDB taxonomy): domain Bacteria; phylum Actinomycetota; class Thermoleophilia; order Solirubrobacterales; family Solirubrobacteraceae; genus DASQMT01. Next base: position 1,319 of record DASQMT010000227.1, read on the forward strand.
TCGATGCGCCGCACCAGCCGCGCCAGCCCCTTCTCCTGCCCCTCGCCCGCGGGAGCCCAAGCCTCGTCGCCCGCCGCGAGCGGGATCCCGTCCGCGTCGTAGAGCGCGAACCGCTCCCACAGCTCGGCCACCGGCGTCGCCATCAGCCGCTCGACCGAGCCGGCCTCCATCAGGCGTACCGCGGCGGCGTTGGCCATCACGATCCGGCCGCGGCCGTCGAGCACCGTGACGGCGTCCTCCAGCGCGCGCACGAGCGCCTCGAGCTGCCGCTCGGCGGTCAGCAGCCGGGCGTTGTCGAGCCCGACCGCCAGCCGGCCGGCGAACACCTGCAGGAAGCGCAGGTCGGCGCGCGTGTAGGTGTCCGGCTCGCCCGCAGCCAGCAGCAGCGCGCCGGTCGGCTGCCCGCGCGCGCGCAGCGGGAGCAGCACACCCGAGCGCGCGCCGAACGGCACGAGAGCGCGCTCTGAGAGCAGCTGCGCCTCGGCCGGCGGCGCCGGCGCCGGTAGCGCGCGGATCGCCGCCTCGCGGTCGGAGTCCGCCCCGGCGACGCGCGCCCCGACGAGGCGCGGCTCGCTGCCGTCGCCGTAGACGACGCAGCAGTCGGCGAGCGTCGGCACCACGAGATCGAGCAGCCGCGGCACCACGTCGTCGAGCGGGACGCGCCCGTCGGCCAGCTCGCCGGCCGATGTGAGCAGCTCGAGCCGGGAGCTCGCCGCGGCCGCGTCGGTCAGGGCGTTTCTCCCTCCTCGCGCTCGGCGAAGGGCACGAGCTCACTCACCCCGGAGATCTCGAACAAGCGCTGCACCGACGGGCTGCCCGGCAGCACGCGGAAGCTGAAGCCGTCACGGTTCGCGGCCTCGGCGGTCTCGAGGATCAGGCGCAGGCCCGAGGTGTCGAGGAACAGCAGGCGCGAGAGGTCGAGGGTGACGGCCCCACGCGCCGCCTGCTGCTCGAGCGCGGCGCGCAGGTCGGCCTGGGTGGCCATGTCGAGCTCACCGTGCGGGATGACGACGCTGCCGTCCGCGCCGCCTCCGAGCTCGACTCGGAACTCGATCTCGTCCGGATCCATCGCGTAGTCCTATCAGCCGCCGAGCAGCCTGGCGAGCGCGGCTCCCGCGTCATGGCGCCAGCGCTCGTGATCGGCCGGGTCGGTCTGGATCAGCTCGACCGGCATGTGCCAGGTCGCCTGCGCCGCGAGCGCGACCTCGCGCCCGCGTGCCAGCACGGCCGGCGGCAGCGGCCCGGCGACCTCGTGGAGCAGGCCGCGCACCGGAGTGTCGACGAGCTTCTCGCACAGCATCCGCAGGCGCCCGTCGTGCAGCTCCGAGACCCGCTCGGCGTCCCCGCTGGCGGTTCCCATCAGCCAGCAGACGATCGTCACCCCCGACAGCGCGCCCATCAGCGTCGCGATGCGGTCCGGGTCGCCGACGTAGGGCTCGGCTCCCGCGGCGGCGATCGCGCCGCTGCGGGCCGGGTCGCGCGTGCTGCCCCGCACGGCGTGGCCGGCGTCGCGCAGGTCGCGCGCGAGCGCCTGGCCGCGGCAGCCGCAGCCCACGATCAGCACGCGTGCCATCAGCCGCCGGCGCGGATCGCCGGCCGGGCGGGCGGCTCCATCGCGACGAGCACGCCGGGAGGGTATCCAGCCCTCGCGCTCACGTGGCGATGCCGCCGACGTTCTAGGCTGGCGGCGTGAAGGCAGGGATCCCACCGGCGCTGCTCGGGGCGCTCGCGGCGCTCGCGGCGGGCCCGTCCCCGGCCCTCGGCGAGAACCTGGCCAACGCCCCCGCGCCACCGGCCGTCTCGCTGCCGGGCGCCGCCGTGGCGGCGACCGCGGGCGCCGACCTACGCACCTGGATCGTCGGGGCAGGCCCGGGTGCAGGAGCGATTGCGCGCGACCACGGCGCCCGGCGGATCGCCCCGCGGACCTGGCTCGTGCCGCACGAGCGCGCACGCGTGCTCGCGACCAGCTTGCGCGCGCGCGGCCTGCTCGACTACGCGGAACCGAACCGGCTCGGCCGGCTCGGCCAGACGCCCATGCCGGATCCGCTGTCGCAGTTCGCGGGCTGGCGCGACTACGTCGTGCTCGACCAGGTGCCGCCGCCGGTGACGCGCGAGAGCCCGCTGATCGGCGTCGTGGACACGCAGATCGACGTCCGGCATCCCGAGATCGCCGGCTCGAACATCGGCACCACGAGCGGCGTGGCCGTCCGCGACTTCCACGGCACCGCCACGAGCACCGTCGCGGCGGCGCCGGCGAACGGCGTCGGGATGCTCGGCATCTGGCCCGGCGCGCGCGTGCTCGCGACGCCGGTCCCCAACGGCTTGTCGATCTCGTGCTCGGACTCGACGCGGGCGATCGCCCAGGCGCTGCGGGCCGAGGCCGCCGTGATCAACATGAGCTACGGCTCGCCGACGAAGTGCATCGCCGAGGAGCAGCAGGTCCTGCGCGCGGTGCAGGCAGGCGCGGTGCCGGTCGCGGCCGCCGGCAACGAGCTCGCGCGCGGAAATCCGCTCGAGTACCCCGCCGGCCTCGCCCACGTGCTGACGGTCGGCGCGGTCGGTCCCGACGACAGGCCGACCGGCTTCTCCAACGAGAGCGGCGCGGTCGACCTCAGCGCTCCAGGCACCGGCATCCTGACCGCGGTGCCGGGCAGCTTCGACCCGGACCCGACGGATGACGGCTTCGCATTCGTAGACGGAACGTCGTTCGCCTCCCCGATGGTCGCCGCCGCCGTAGCGTGGATCCGCCAGGCGCGCCCCCGGCTGACGCCGTTCCAGGCCGCCCAGGTCGTGCGCCTGGGCGCCCGCGACGTCGGCGAGCCGGGCTACGACTCCGCGAGCGGCTTCGGGGTGCTGAACATGCCGGGCGCGCTCAGCCGCGCCGCGCCCAGAGACGACCCGCTCGAGCCCAACGACGACGTCCGCTACGTCGACGGTCGCGCCTTCGGCAAGCCGGCGCGCCCGCTCTACCGGGGCCGCGCCAGGACGATCGCGGCGGTCGCCGACTTCGCCGAGGACCCGGTGGACGTCTACCGCGTCAAGCTCCGCCCCGGGCAGCGCCTGCGGCTGTCGCTCGTCCCGACCACCGGCGACGCGGACCTGTTCGTATTCGGGCCCAGGGCGCGCAGCGTGCGCGACAGCCGGTCGCTGCGCAGCTCCTCGCGGCGCGGGACGGCACCGGAGCGGATCAGCATCCGCAACCGTGCAGGCCGGACGCGCACCTTCTACGTGGCCGTGGGCTTCGACGCCGACAAGCGCGTCGAGCTCTACAACGCGAGCTACCGGCTGCGCGTGGGCTAGGGATCAGGTTGCGGCCGGCTCGGTCCGGAACCACTGCGCCTCGGCGAGATCGCCGGTCCCCTCGAGCGCCGCCGGAGTCGGCACGAGCGGGTTGTCGCGCAGGTACCACTCGGCGTCCAGCGCCGCCTGGCACCCCGAGCCCGCGGCGGTGACCGCTTGGCGGTAGGTGTGGTCGACGAGATCGCCGGCCGCGAAGATGCCCGGCACCCTGGTGCGCGTGGAGCGCCCTTCGACCACGACGTAGCCGTCCGCATCCGTGTCGACCACGCCGGCGGCGATCTCCGACTGCGGCTCGTGACCGACGGCCACGAACGCGCCCGCCATCGAGAGCTCGCGCTGCTCGCCGGTCTCGGCGTTGCGCAGCCGCGCCGAGCCGAGCGCGCCGTTGTCGCCGGCGAGGAACTCCTCGACCACGTAGGGCGTCAGGAGCTCGATGTTCTCGGTCGCGCGCGCGCGCTCGAGCATGATCTGGGAGGCGCGGAACTCGGCGCGCCGGTGCAGGATCGTGACCTTCGAGGAGAACTTGGCGAGGAAGATCGCCTCCTCCATGGCGGAGTCGCCACCGCCGACGACGATCGTGTCGCGGTCCTTGAAGAAGGCTGCGTCGCAGGTGGCGCAGTACGAGACCCCGCGCCCGTTGGCGAGCTCCTCCTCGCCCGGCACGCCGAGCTTCTTGTGCTCGGCGCCCATCGCGAGGATCACGCTGCGCGCGCGGAACGCCTCGTCGCCGACCCAGACCGTGTGCAGGCCGCCCTCCTCGTCCGCGGGCTCTATGCGGGTGGCGTTGTCGGTCAGGTACTGCGCACCGAAGCGCTCGGCCTGGTCGCGCATCGTCTGCATCAGCTCGGGCCCCATGATCCCCTCGACGAAGCCGGGGTAGTTCTCGACCTCGGTCGTCTGCTGCAGCAGTCCGCCCCAGAGGAAGCCCTCGATGACCAGCGGGCAGAGGTCCGCGCGCGCCGCGTAGAGCGCGGCCGTGTAGCCGGCGGGCCCGCTTCCGACGATGATGACCTGCCTGTGCTCGCGGACGGAGTCCGCTGAGTGCTGGTGATCTGCCATTGCGTCCGTTCTGTCCATTGCCTGAAGCCTCACTTCACTTTGTATAGCTTAGCCCGTCATATGCTCACCGACGCTGCCCGGTCGCGCGTCCAGTGCTCCACGGTGCGTCGCAGCCGGAAGTAGGCGACCACGCCCGGCAGCAGAGGCAGCCAGAACGTGAATGCGCGGTAGACCAGCACCGCCACCACCGCCAGCCCACCATCGACGCCGAAGGCGACCAACGCTCCGATCATGCCGCCTTCGACGCCACCGACGCCGCCGGGCATCGGCAGCAGGTTGCCCAGCATGCCGACGAAGAACGCCTGGGTGAGCACCGCCACCGGAGGGGCGTCGCCGAAGGCGTGGAACGCCGCCCACAGCACCGCGATCTGGAAGCTCCAGAAGAGCACCGCTCCCAGCAGCGCCGGATCGCGCGAGCGCAGGTGCTCGAGCGCGTCGCGAACGCCCGCGGAGGTCGCGGCGGGGGCGTTGGCGAACTGCCGCGTCCAGCGCGCCAGCCTGCCGCTGCCGCCGCCGAAGGGCTGCAGGCGGCGCTCCAGATCGGTCGGCACCAGCGCGATCGCGAGCGCGGCCACGAGCAGCACCACCGCCACGACGGCCGGCACGAACGTGAGCGAGAACGGATCGCTGCCGCGAAACAGCCCCCAGTGCAGCCCGAAACCGCAGATGACGACCGCGATCGCATAGGGCAGGTAGGTGAGCACCAGGAACGCGATCGTCTTGTCGGCGACCGTCCGCTTGGGCATCCCGGAGCGGCGCAGCGCCCACGCCGTCAACACGAGCCCACCGGCGCCGCCGGCCGCGAACAGCCGCGAAGCGGCAAGGCCGGCCATCGTGATCTCGTAGCTCACTGCCCAGCCGATGCGCGTGCCGCCGCGCACGAAAACACCGCGGAACATCGCCACGTAGCCGGCGAACATCCCGAACGTCGCCAGCAGCGCGGCTGCGGTCCACTCGGGACGCCCGTCCCCGATCCGGTGCCACGTCTCGTCGAGCCCCGCGAGCTGGGGCAGCAGAAAGTAGAGCGCGAGGATCGCGGCCAGCAGGAAGCCGGCGAGCGCGAGCACGTTGCGGCGCGTGATCTGGAGAAACGGGCGGTCATCGACGTCCTCCGGCGGCTGCGGGTCGCCCCGCGGGTCGTGTGAGGCGGATCGGGCTCCCCCGGCCGCGTCGGTCATGGGCGCGCTTGCGCCTCCAGGGCCTGGACGCCACGCGAGACCCGCGCGAGCAGCGGCACGGCCACGGGCGCGGCGCGGCGGATCCCCTCGGCCAGGACCAGGCCGGCGGCGAGGTCGACCACGTAGTGCTCGCCGAGATACAGCAGCGCGAGGCCCAGGGTGCCGGCGTAACCCCATGCGATCGCGCCGGCGACCGGCCCCGTCTCGGCCAGCAGGTGCGCGGCGGTGACGGAGGTGGCGAAGTGCAGGGAAGGCATCGCGGCGAGAGGGTTGCCCCCGAGCAAACCGTACAGCGGTCCCCAGCGGGAGCCCCAGAACTGCTCGCCGTACTCGACCATCATCCGCCGCAGCTCGGGCGTGAGCCCGTCGTCCATCAACCCCGCGCGCGCCGCGTACCAGGGCGGTGCGGTCGGCACCGCCCAGTAGCCGATCACCCCGATGTCGAACGTCGCGTACACGTGCGCGGCCCCGCGCGCAAAGCGCTCGGGGTGTCGCACGAGCAGGTACAGGACGGTGCCATGCGGGAACAGGAACCAGAGCCAGTGCGACCAGACCAGCGCCTTCTCCCAGCGGCGGAAGGCGCCGGGGCGCCCGAGCGCGCGCTGCAGCCGCAGGGTCGGCGTGGTGCCGGCGCCCAGGAAGCGGTCCACGCGCACGGGGTAGGCGACCCGCACTC
>DASQMT010000228.1:0-8303 GCA_035645355.1 Solirubrobacteraceae bacterium
AGGTGCGGATGCTCTACTTCACCGACGCCTTCGCGCGCTGGGAAGAGGAGCACGCGCCCTGACCAGCTCGTTGACCGACACGCGTTCCTCGGAGCTCTACTGGCGTGCGCAGCGCGTGCTGCCGGGCGGCGTCAACTCGCCGGTGCGCGCCATGCGCGCCATCGGCCGTGACCCGGTTTTCGTCGAGCGGGCCGCCGGCGGGGAGATCACCGACGTCGACGGCAACACCTATGTCGACTACGTGTGCTCCTGGGGCCCGATGATCCTCGGGCACGCACATCCGGGGGTGCTCGAGGCGGTCACCGACGCCGCGGCGCTGGGCACGAGCTTCGGTGCGCCCACGACGGCCGAGGTCGAGCTGGCGGAGCTTGTCGCTCAGCGGATTCCCGGCGTGGACATGCTGCGGATGACCTCGTCCGGCACCGAGGCTTCGATGAGCGCGATCCGTCTCGCGCGCGCGGCGACCGGCCGCGAGACGCTGATCAAGTTCGCAGGCGCCTACCACGGCCATGTCGACGGCTTGCTGGCGCAGGCCGGCTCTGGCCTGGCCACGCAGGGAATCCCGTCGTCGCCGGGCGTGCCGGAGTCCGCGGCGCACGGCACGGTCGTGGTGCCGTGGAACGACGAGCAGGCGCTGCGCGCGGCGTTCGCGACGCATTCGATCGCCGCGCTGCTGGCCGAGCCCTTCCCGGCGAACATGGGTCTCGTCATGCCTGAGCCGGGGTTCCTCGAGCTTCTCAGGGAGCTCGCCTCCGAGCACGGAGCGCTGCTGGTGTTCGACGAGGTCATCACCGGATTCCGCGTGTCCTCGGGCGGCGCTCAGGAGCTGACCGGCGTGGTCCCCGACATCACGGTGCTGGGCAAGGTGATCGGCGGCGGGCTGCCGGCCGCCGCTTACGGCGCGTCGGAGGAGCTTATGAGCCGGATCGCGCCGGCGGGGGACGTCTATCAGGCGGGCACGCTGAGCGGCAACCCACTCGCGGTCGCGGCCGGGCTGGCGACGCTGAAGCTGCTCGACGAGGACGCTTACGTGCGCCTCGCGGCGACGACCAGGACGCTCGCCGAAGGGCTGACCGAGGCGGCCGGCGAACGGCCGGTCCAGATCGCATGGGCGCCCGGCCTGCTGACGGTGTTCTTCAGCGGCGAGCCGGTGCGCGACTACGAAGGCGCCGTCGCCTGCGATGCGGCCGCCTATGGCGCCTGGTGTCGCGCGCTGCTCGCCCGTGGCGTATATCCGCCCCCGTCGCAGTTCGAGGCCTGGTTTCCATCGCTCGCGCACACGCCCGAGCATCTGTCGCGCACGCTGGAAGCCGCCGCCGCAGCGTTCTCGGAGATCGCTTGATGGACGCGCTCGCGCGGCTCGCCGAGCTGCTGCGCGACGACGGTGGCCTGATCGCGGACGCTGTCAGAGACGCCGGTCCTCCCGGAGGCGCGCCGGGCCGTGTGGTGTGCGCCGGCGCCCGGACGGCCGGTCGGGAAGCGAGTTACGCCCTACTGGTCGAGGCGATCTACGAGGGCTACCTGCAGCACTACGGCCACGGACGGGTGGTGCAGACGGCCAACGCCGATCTGGCGCTGCTCGCCGGTGACAGGCTGTTTGCGCTCGGCCTGGCACGGCTTGCCGACCTCGGGGACCTCGCCGCAGTCTGCGAGCTGGCAGACGTGATCTCGCTCGTGGCGCAGGCGCATGCCGAGGGTGATCCCGAGCGCGCGGGCGCCGTCTGGGCCGCCGGGGTGGCCGCCGTGGCCCACGGCGGCGGCCCTGAGCTGGAGCTGGCGAAGGCCGCCGCGCGAGCCGGCGACCGCGACGCGAGCCGAGCGCTGCGCGCCGCGACGCCCGTAGGCTGACCTGCCGCGCTCGCGGGCGCCAGGTTGGGACCCGCGGAGGGGTCCACGTCGATATTGTTCTCCGCCCGCCCATGGCCGCCGGACGCAAAGAGCCCAAGAGCAAGTACACGCTCGATCAAGGGATCCCGGGCGCCTTCGAGGGCGAGACGGTCACGCGCCGGCGTTTCATGACCGCTACAGCGCACGGAGCCGGCGCTCTCGCGGTGTCGGCGTTCACCCTGCCCGCGCTCGGCTTCGCCGCCGGCTCCGCCTTGTTCGACCGCCCGCCGGTGGAGTGGAAGCCGATCGGCGCGACGGTCGATTTTCCTGACGACACGTACGTACCGCGCGTCATCACCGAAGTCTCCGGGATCGGCCAGGTCGGGAGGACGACGATCTACGTGCGCGCCCGCAACGAGGACGATCCGCCGCCCAATCCGCCCGGCTACGACGAGCAGTTCATCGCGGTCTCGACCCGCTGCATGCACCTTGGCTGCCCCGTGCGCTACGTCGACGCGGCCAGGCGCTTCATCTGCCCGTGTCACGGCGGCGTCTACAACTTCACCGGCGCAGTCGACGGCGGCCCGCCCGTACGGCCGCTCGATCGCTTCTACACGCGCGTCACCGACGGGCAGGTCGAGGTCGGCGCCCGCTACTCGGTCAACAGCGAGTTCCGCCGCTATCCCTCCTACCGCGATCCCGCGCAGGACCTGGACGGGATCGGCCAGTACGTCTACCCCGGCCGCTTCTCGACACCCCGGATGTACTAGCCATGAAGCTTCCACTTCCCCCGCTGCCCGACGCGCTCAAGCCGAGGCCCGCCCGCCCGGGTGAGGCTGAGCGCGCCAAGCCGCTCGACCAGGCGAAGGAGGCCGGCATCGCGACGGTCGACTGGGTCGACGAGCGCACGTCGCTCTCCGGTGGATTGCGCTGGTTGATGTTCCGCAAGGTGCCGAAGGGCACCAACTGGTTCTACACGCTGGGCTCCGCGACGATGTTCGCGTTCCTCTCGCAGGCCGTGACCGGCGTCTTCCTGGCGATGTACTACGACCCGTCGATCACGCACGCGTACGAGTCCGCGCGGTACATCACCAACGAGGTGTTCCTCGGCGAGTTCGTGCGCGGCATGCACAAGTGGGGCTCGTCGGTGATGGTGATCCTGATCTTCCTGCACATGGCACGCACGTTCTTCTTCGGTGCCTACAAGTACCCGCGCGAGCTCAACTGGCTGATCGGGGTCGTGCTGCTGATCCTGACGTTCGTGATGTCGCTGACGGGCTACCTGCTGCCGTTCGACCAGCGCTCCTACTGGGCGACCGTCGTGGCGTCGAACATCACCGGGACGGGCCCGCTCGTGGGGCCGTTCCTGGCCGATTTCCTGCGCGGCGGCGCGGAGTTCGGCTCGGCGACGCTGTCGCGCTTCTACGCGATCCACATGCTGCTCGTCCCCGGCGCGATCGCGGCGCTGATCGGCGCGCACCTGTACCTCGTCGCGCGCCTGGGAACGACCGCTCCGCCCTGGATTCGCGCTGAGAGCGGCGAAGGCATCCGCGAGGAGCGCGCATGAGCGCCATGCGGCCCGAGAGGGCGCGCCCGTGAACCAGCGCGAGAAGGAGCTCTACCTCCGCGAGTACTCGCTGCTGAAGGCGCAGGGCAAGCCGTTCTTCCCGTACGCCGTCGCGAAGGACTCCGCGATGGCTTGCGTGGTGCTGCTGTCGATCATCGTGATGGCGATCGTCTTCGGCGCCGAGCTTGGACCGAAGGCCGACCCGACGACGACGACGTACGTGCCGCGGCCGGAGTGGTACTTCTTCTTCCTCTTCGAGCTGCTGCGGGTCATCAAGCCGGCGATCCTCACGCCGCTGGCGACGATCGGCGTGCCGACGATCTGCATGATCCTGCTGATCGCGCTGCCGTTCATCGACCGCGGACCGGAGCGCCGCCCCGAGCGCCGCCCGATCGCGACGATCGCGGGCATCTTCACGATCTGCGCGATGGGCTACCTGACCTACCTCGGCGCGGTCGCGGGCTCCCCGAACGAGATCGAATACGAGGTCGCGGAGCAGTACGAGCCCGGCAAGCTGGTCGTTGCCCAGGCAGGGTGCCTGGCGTGCCACAAGATCGGGGAGAACGGCAACCCTGGGCCAGGACCGGACCTGACCGAGATAGCGGACAAGCTGCCAAAGGCGGCGATCCTGCGGACGCTGGAGAACCCGACCGCGCCGATGCCCTCGTTCGCCGGGCTGCCGGAGGAGCAGAAGGACGCGATGGTCGACTTCCTCGCGCAGCTCCGCGGCGAGTAAGCGGCCGCCGGATGGCATCGCCGGACGCCCGGTCGGGCACCTTGGAGGAGGGTCAGGTGCGCGCGATGTTCGATCGCATCGCGCAGGTCTACGACCTGATGAACTTGGTCATGACGGCGGGGCTGCACCATCTCTGGCGCGCGCGCGCCGCCGACTTGACGGGGCTCGGACCGGGCGGACGAGCGCTCGACGTCGCGTGCGGCACCGGGGATCTGGCCGTCGAGTTGTCGCGCCGCGTAGGGCCCTCGGGCGAAGTGGTCGGCTCGGACTTCTCCGACGCGATGCTGGAGCGCGCCCGGCGCAAGTCGGGCGCGGTCGACTGGCAGTGGGCGAACGCGCTCGCGCTGCCCCATGAAAACGACCACTTCGACGCGGCGACCGTCGGCTTCGGCGCGCGCAACTTCTCCGACCTCGACCGTGGGCTGTCGGAGATGGCGCGCGTGGTGCGACCCGGCGGCCGCGTCGTGGTGCTGGAGATCACGGTCCCGCAGCGACCGCCGCTCTCGACCTTCTTCTCGCTCTGGTTCGACCGCGTCGTGCCGGCGCTGGGAAGGATCGCGGGCGATCCGGACGCGTACGCGTACCTGCCGAGCTCGGTGAAGCGCTTTCCCGCGCCCGACCGGCTGGCGGAGAAGATGGTCGCCGCCGGGCTCGGCGACGTGCGCTGGATCCTCACCGCCGGCGGGATCATCGCGCTGCACTCCGGAACGGTGCTGTGAGCAGCGCGGAGCAGGTGCTGGCGGTGGTCGAGGCAGCCGGCGTGCACGTACCGGCGCTCATGACCCGCCTCGAGGAGCGCCTCGAGGAGCTGGCCGGCTCGCACGGCGCGCTGCTCGCCGGGCACGCGGGCTCTACGATCGGGGCCGGTGGCAAGCGCCTCCGGCCGCTGCTGGTCCTCTTGGCGGCCGGCGAGCCCGACGGCGATCCGCAGGGCCTGCTGCGCGCCGCAGTCGCCGTCGAGCTGATCCATTCCGCGACGCTGGTACACGACGACGTGCTCGACGCGGCGCCGCTGCGGCGCGGCCGGCCGACGGTCGTCGCGACCGCGGGACGTGCGGTCGCGACGGCCACCGGCGACCTGCTCTTCTCGCGCGCGTTCGCCGAGCTGGCGTCCAACGGCCGCGTGGACGAGGTGCGCGTGCTGTCCGACGCTTCGTCCGCGCTCGTGGAGGGGGAGCTGCTGCAGCGCGAGGACGCCTGGGACCTCGGCGTCACGCGCGAGCGCTACCTGCGCCGCTGCGACCTCAAGACAGCCCGCCTGTTCCAGGCTGCCTGCCGGCTGGGAGCGCTCGAAGGGGGCGGCCATGCCGAGACACTGGGCGAGTTCGGGCGCCGCATAGGCCTCGCCTTCCAGCTGCTCGATGACGTGCTCGACGTGTCAGGGCCGGCCGAGCGGACAGGCAAACACCGCGGCACCGACCTGCTGGACGGCACCGTCACCCTGCCGCTGATCCTGGCGCGCGCGCGTGACCCGGAGCTGGCCGGGCTGGACCTGCGCACGGTGCGGACGCCGGCCGAGGCCGAAGCGCTCTGTGGCGCGATCGCCGCGACAGGGGCGCTCGATCAGGCGCGTGGCGAGGCGCTCGCGATGGTGCGCGCCGCGAAGGTCGGCCTGCCTGAGCTGCCGGACGGACAGCAGGCGGCGCTCGAGCTGGTGGCCGACTCGGTCGTCGACCGCTACGCCTAGCGTCCTAGAAGTCCATCGGCCAGACGGCGTCGGATGCGAGCGCGCAGGCGAAGCGCTCGATCTCCTCTTCCATGTTGGCGTGCGTGAGTCGCTTGAGGTCCGAGACGAGCGCCTCGGTGCCGCGATCGAGGCGTTCGTCGAAGCGGTCGACCGAATCCTGGTCGAACATGCCGACGGTGAGCCACTCGCAGTTGGGACAGCGCAGCCGGACCTCCCAATGGGTGGGCGAGGCCTCTTCCCACTCCACGGGGTAGACCAGTGCCTTCTCGCAGGCCGGGCAGACGTGCATGTCCGGCTGGGCCCGGACGATGACCGGTGCGGGCTGTGTGGCGCCGGCCGACTCGCTATCGAAGTAGACGACCTCGATGGCGCGTCCCGAGGGCAGGACCAGGCGGCGAACGTACTGTGTCTTGTCTGTTTGGCTCATTCGGGTTCTCGAGAGGGCTTGATGGGGTCTACGCCCTACATCGGTCCCTGCGGCGGGGACTTGAGAGAAGGTCAGCAAATAGGTGGACAGATCCACTAGCGCTAGGCTGCGCGTACTCCTCGACGAGGTCTCAACACGTCATGACCACTGCCATTGTCGCGGGCGTCGGCCCGCTCGAGCTAGCCATCGTGCTGCTGATAGTCCTCCTGCTCGTGGGCGGTCGCAGGCTGCCCGCGCTGGGACGTCAGCTCGGGCACGGAGTGCGGGGGTTCAAGGACTCCGTCACAAGCCGCACCGACTCGCACTGGGATGACGACGACTCCGGACGCGCCGGGGCCACGGCCGCGCTGGGCCGTCCGACCGGCGAGGAGACGCCGGTGGACGGTGAGGTCATGCGCGAGCGCTCCTGAGCGCACCCGCGCACGCCGTATCGCAGCGCCATGGCCACACGGCTCAAGCCAATCGCGCACGAGGACAGGCTGTCGCTCGTCGAGCACCTCGACGAGCTCCGCACGCGCGTCGTCGTCTGCGTGATCGCGTTCGTGGTCGCCGCCGGATTTTGCCTCTGGCAGGAGGACGTCATCCTGCGGACGGTCAACGAGCCGCTCGCGGACGTGGCCAACAAGAAGCCGTGCGACGAGACCCGCGACCCGCTCGAGCAGGCGGACTGCTCTCAGCAGGCGCAGAAGCGGGTCAACGCACGGATCGCCGCGACCGCCGAAGCGCTGGCCCGGTCCGCCGGCGACGACCCGGCCCTGCGCAGGCAGGCGGAGGACCTCGCGCAGGTGGCGGCCGCGGCTGTCGCCGCGACACCGGCCGTCACGCCGAAGCGGCCGGTGACGCTCGGCGTCGGAGAGCCGCTGACCGCGACGTTGATCGCAGCCGGCTATGCGGCGTTGCTGCTTACGCTGCCGCTGCTGCTCTACCAGGCCTACGCATTCGTGCTGCCGGCCTTCTCGCGGACGGAGCGCCAGGTGGCGCTGCCCCTCATGGTGATGGTGCCGTTCCTGTTCTACGCCGGTGTCATCTTCGCGTACTTCCTGGTGCTGCCGGCGGCGGTCGACTTCCTGCAGAACTTCAACGACGACAACTACGACGTGCTGCTGCAGGCCCGCGACTACAACCGGTTCGCGATCATGGTGATGGGAGTGATGGGCCTGCTGTTCCAGCTCCCGGTCCTGATCCTCGCGGTGACGCGGATGGGGATCCTGACCCCCGCCCAGCTGCGCAAGAACCGCCGCTACGCGATCCTGGTGATCGCCGTGGTCGCGGCACTGCTTCCGGGCGGCGATCCGGTGACGATGCTGCTGATGATGTTCCCGATCTTGTTCCTCTTCGAGGGCTCTATCCTGCTCGCCTCGATGCTGGACCGTCGCGCCGCGCGTGCTCGCGCTGCCGAAGAGGCCGCAGACGCCGCAGCCTCAGCCGAGCTGACCCACTTCGACCGCGACGACGACTGAATGCTCTTCGATCTCAGAAGCTCCGGCCGCCGCAGGGTCATCAAGGTCGTGTACGTCACCCTTGCGTTCCTGATGGGCGGCGGACTCGTGCTCTTCGGGATCGGCGGCGGAGGAGCGCTCTCAGGCGGCCTGGTCGATGCGATCACGGAGAGCGACGGCGGCGGCGACGGGACGGATCGCTTCGTCGATCTCGAGCGAAAGGCGACGGCGGCCGCGCGCGCCAACCCGACCGATGCCGCGCGGTGGGCGGCTGCCGCCCGCGCGCGCTTCAACCTCGCCGCCTCGTCGGTGAACCCAGCCACCGGCGAGTTCACCGCCGCCGGCCAGGGACAGCTGCAGGCCGCCGGGCGAGCGTGGGAGGAGCATCTCGAGCTAGCGGGTGACAAGCCGGACGCCAGGGTCGCGAGCCTGATGGTTCAGGCGTACTCGGCGCTGGGCGACGCCGCCAAGGCGGCGACCGCCCAGGAGGTGATCGCGCTCGATCGGGAGTCGCCGGGCGCTTACACGCAGCTCGCGCTGCTCGCATACGAGGCCGGGCAGCTCCGCAAGGGCGATCTCGCGCGCGACAAGGCGCTCGAACTGAGCGAGCCCGACATGCG
>DASQMT010000229.1:0-1723 GCA_035645355.1 Solirubrobacteraceae bacterium
AGCGTCGAGGCGTAACACGTCGACGCGCGCCCCTGGAAGTTCAGGTCGAGCTCGCGCAGGCGCTCGATGTTGCGGTCGTAGACGTAGACCTCGGCCTCCATCCCGATCGCGATGAAGGCGGCGTGCATGCCGACCACACCGCCGCCGATCACCATCACCTTCGCGGCCGCGACCCCCGGCACCCCGCCGAGCAGGATCCCGCGGCCGCCGAGCGGCTTCTCGAGCATGAAGGCGCCCGCCTGCGTCGCGATCTTGCCCGCGACCTCGCTCATCGGCGCCAGCAGCGGCAGCCGGCCGCGGCCGTCTTCGACGGTCTCGTAGGCAACGCAGGTGGCGCCCGACTCGACGAGTCCCTGCGTCAGCTCGGGATCGGGCGCCAGGTGGAGGTAGGTGAACAGCGTGTGGCGCGGCTCCAGGCGCTGGACCTCGACGGGCTGGGGCTCCTTGACCTTGACGATCATGTCGGCCTCGCGGAAGACCGCGTCGGCGTCGGGCAGGATGATCGCGCCCTGAGCCTCGTAGTCGGCGTCCGCGATCGCCGAGCCCTCGCCCGCTCCGGACTGCACGACGACCTCGTGGTCGTGCTCGACCAGCTCGCGGACGCCGGAGGGCGTGAGCGCGACGCGGTACTCGTCTGCCTTGATCTCGGTGGGGACGCCGACCTTCACGCTTCTCGGGCCTCGCTTCTATGTCGGTGGGTCATGACACCAGCTCGCGCCCGCGCAAGGCGAGCCAGAAGTCGATCCGGTCGCGCGCCGAGTCCAGCGAGCGGCCGGTCAGCTCCTCTACGCGGCGGATCCGGTAGCGCAGCGTATGACGATGGCAGTAGAGCTGGCGCGCAGCCCGCTCCCACTGTCCGTTGCACTCGATGAACGCCTCCAGCGAGCGCATCAGCTCGCCGCCGTAGGCGCCCTCGCCGTCCTCGATGGGCGCCAGGATCGAGTCGCAGAAGAGCCGCAGAGCGTCGTCGTCCTGGAGCGAGAGCAGCAGCTGGAACGAGCCCAGGTCGCGGAACGTGGCGAGCAGGTGCGGCGCGCCGTCGCCGTTGGCCTCGCCCGAGAGCGCCTGGGCCTCGAGCGCGCAGCGGGCTTCGTGGAACGTCCGCCGCAGGTCGATCGCCGCGACCGGCCGGCCGGCACCGCCCGGCAGGTCGGCGCCGGCGTGCTGCGACGCGCGCGCGCGCACCCGCTCGGCCAGCGCGAACAGCTCGGCATCGGTCGCGCCGCGCTCGAGCGGCAACAGCGCGCACGAGAAGCGCCCCGTGCCGGCCGCGAGCCCGCCGGGGACCGCCTCGCGCAGCGCCGCGGTGAGACCGTCCTCGACGAGCGCCTTGATCGAGCGCGGCGGGCTGAGCACCAGCACGCCGACGCGCTCCCGCAGCCCGAACGGCTCCAGCCGCCGCGCCAGCTCCGGCCCGGCGAGCTCCCCGGAGACCATCGCGGAGAGCACGTCGCCTGCAAGCCGCCGCTCCGTGTCATCAGCCACGCGCCGGCGCAGCAGCTCGAGCGCCACGATCGTGACCGCCTGGTGCAGCACGAGGCGGTCGAACTCGTTCAGCGTCCCGCGATCCTTGACGGCGACCAGCCATGCCTGCGGCGCCGGTGCGTCTGGGTCTGGCGATCGCCTCGAGCACCTGGTCTTCGCTGACGTAGGGTCCGGGCACGGCGGCTCCGCGGCTCGGGGAGGGGGCCCGAGTAGGGTAGCCTCCCCGGTTGCCTGCCTC
>DASQMT010000230.1:0-3850 GCA_035645355.1 Solirubrobacteraceae bacterium
GGCGTAATCCGAGCCGTGACGCGACATCGTGTCGTCGTTGGTGGTGCAGGCCCCGGGGCCGACGAAGACGTCGTCCTCCAGCTCGGAGAACGCGCAGAGGTAGACGTCCGTCTGCAGACGCACCCGCGCGCCGACGACGACGTCGTTGTCGACAGCCGAGCCGCGCCCGATCACGCTGCCGGGCCCGATCACGGCGCGCTCGCGCACGTAGGACTGATCGCCGAGGATCGCTCCCGCGCCGACATCCGCGCCGGCGAATACGACGGCACGCGCGCACACGACCGCGCCGGCGCCGAGCACGAGCGGCGCCAGCGGCTCGCGCGGCGCCGAGGAGTGGCGGGCGAGCTTCGGCTGCTTGCCCAGGATCGCGCCGTCCTGCACCTCGCAGCCGTCGCCCAGCACCGTCCCCGCGTGCACGACGACGTAGGCGCCGAAATGCACGTCCTCGCCGATCCGCACGTCGCCGCCGAGCAGCAGCCCGGGCGCGCGGTCAGACGGCTGCACGCTGCTCCCTGCGGGAGACGTCGAGCTGCTCCTGCAAGGCCGCGAGCACGCGCACGACGCGCAGCCCCGACCGGCCGTCGGAGATCGGCGCGCGCCCCTCGCGCAGGCACTCGACGAAGTGCTCGCACTCGAGCCGCAGCGGCTCGCGGTTGGAAACGCTCGGGCTCCAGATGTCGCCCGAGCGCGTGATGTACTCGCCCCAGGTGCTCGCCGACTGGTCGAAGCCCTTGTCGAACACGGTGACCTTGCGCTCGAGGTCCATGTCGTCGAAGGTCGCCATCCGCCGCGACCCGACGACCGTGAAGCGACGCTCCTTGTGCGGATCGAGCCAGGACAGGTGCAGGTGAGCGGCGAGCCCGGACGGAAAGCGCAGGAAGCCGAACACCACGTCCTCGATTCCCGGCCGCATGTAGGACTCGCCGCGCGCCTCGACCTCGTAGGGCTCCTCGCCGGCCAGGTGGAGCAGGACGGAGACGTCGTGGGCCCCGAGCGACCAGAGCGCGTTCTCGTCTGCGCGGAGCTTGCCGAGGTTGAGCCGGTTGGAGTAGATGTAGTGGATCGCGCCCAGCTCGCCGTCGTCGGCGATCTGCTTGAGCTTCGTGATCGCCGGGTGGTACTCGAGCAGGTGGCCGACCATCAGCGTGCGGTCCTTCGCGTCGGCCGCCGCGACCGCACGCTCGGCGGCGGCGCCGGTCAGGGCCAGCGGCTTCTCGACGAAGCAGTGCTTGCCGGCGCGCAGCACGCGCTCGGCCAGCTCGGCATGCGTCGGGACGGG
Organism: Solirubrobacteraceae bacterium; assembly: GCA_035645355.1. Classification (GTDB taxonomy): domain Bacteria; phylum Actinomycetota; class Thermoleophilia; order Solirubrobacterales; family Solirubrobacteraceae; genus DASQMT01. The sequence continues at coordinate 1,280 of DASQMT010000230.1, forward strand.
GGTGGCGAGCACGACCGCGTCGAGCTCCGGATCGCCGAGCAGTTCGTCAAGGGACTGCGTCCGGCTCGCGCCGGGCAGCGTGGCCCCGACACGCTCGAGCGCGCCGGCGTCGCGGTCGCAGAGCCATCTGAGCTCGCAGCCGGCGATCGCGTCGAAGTTGCGGGCCAGGTTCGGGCCCCAGTAGCCGAGCCCGGCAACGCCTACCGCGATCGTGCTCACGCGCCCATCCTACGGGCAAGCGCCGCGACCACGCGCGCGCCGGCATCTCCGTCGCCGTAGAGCGGCGGCCGCTCCGCCGGAACCGTACGCCCCAGGGCAGCGACCGCCGCCGCGGCGTTGAGGTCGACGGTGACGTTCCAGCCGGCCTCGACGGTCTCCGTCCACTCCGTCTCCGCGCGCAGCGTCACGCACGGCACGCCCGCCAGGTAGGCCTCCTTCTGGACGCCGCCCGAGTCCGTCAGCACCGCGCGGGCGCGCAGCAGCAGCGCTGTGAGGTCCAGGTAACCCAGCGGGGGGGCGAGCAGCACGCCGCCGCGCTCGAGCCGGGAGCGCAGTCCGACCGCGTCCAGCCGCGCGGCGGTGCGCGGGTGGAGCGGCAGAACGACCGGGTAGGGCACGGCCTCCAGCAGGGCGACCAGCCGCTCGAGGCGGGCGGGATCGTCGACGTTGCCGGCGCGGTGCGCCGTCGCCAGCACGTACTCCCCCGGGGTCACGCCGAAGCGCTCGAGCGTCTCCGTGCGCGCCGCCGCGCGCGGCCCGAGCAGCTGCGCGACGTCAACCATCACGTCACCGACGACCTCTATCTCACCGCCTACACCCTCGCCGCGCAGGATCGCCGCAGGGGCCTCCGACGAGCACAGAAGAAGATCGCTGGCATGGTCTGTCAGCACGCGGTTGAGCTCCTCGGGCATCGTCCGGTCATACGACCGCATACCGGCCTCCACGTGGGCCACGGGAATCCGCGCCTGCGCGCCTGCAAGCGCCCCGGCCAGAGTCGAGTTCGTGTCGCCGTAAACGAGCACGAGCGCTGGGCGCTCGTTCTCGAGCAGCGGCTCCAGCGCCGCAAGCATGCGCGCGGTCTGTGCCGTGTTGGTGCCACCCCCGAGCTCCAGCCGATGCTCGGGGCGCGGCAAGCCGAGCTCGTCGAAGAAGACCTGCGACAGCGCGTCGTCGTAGTGCTGTCCGGTGTGCACCAGCACCTCGTCGGCGACGTCGCGCAGCGGGCCGGAGACCGCGGCCGCCTTGATGAACTGCGGCCGGTTGCCGATGACGGTGAGGACGCGCAAGGCCGGCTCAGCGCTTACGCCGGCGCGGGCACCGCGAGCTCGCGCGCGACGCGTTGCTTGAACGCCTCGAGCGCGGCCTCCGTCACCGGCCCCGGCGCGTGGGGCAACACGATGTCGTCGACCACCGCGATCGGCATCACCTCGCGCACCGACGACGCGATGAACGCCTCCTGCGCGACGCGCACGTCGTCGAGCGTGCAGGGCGCCTCACGCACATCGAGCTCTTCCAGCAGCCGGGCGCGCGTGATCGAGTCGAGGATCCCGTCCGACAGCGGCGGTGTCAGCAGGCGCCCGTCGTGCACCCAGAAGAACGTCCACGTCGGGCCCTCCAGCACGCGCCCGTGCGGCGTGACGAACAGCGCCTCGTCAAAGCCCTGCTCCTTCGCCAACCGGCCGGCCAGCATGTTGGCCGCGTAGGAGAGCGTCTTCAGCCCGTTGAGCACGCGCGTAGGCACGTAGGTCACAGTCGCCACCCGGGCGCTGGCGGGACGCGCGGGCAACGGCTCGGCGATCGCGATCCGGCGCCCGCCGCGGGTCACCACGAGCCGCAGCAGCGCCTCGGGCTCGCCCGCCTGCTCGAGCAGCGCGCTCGCCTCCGCGCGCAGGGCATCGAGGTCCGCCTCGAGCCGCAGGCCCGCGCACGTGCGCCCGAGCCGCGCGAAGTGGTCCTCGAGCGCGAACGGCCGGCCCCCGTAGACACGTACGACCTCGAAGCCGCCGTCACCGCGCAGGAGCCCCTCGTCGGTGACCGGGACACGGGCTTCCGCGACCGGGCTGATCGCGCCGTCGACGCAGGCGAGCCACATGATCGTGGCAGCCTAGCGGCGCGGTACCGTGAGCGGTCCCGTGCGTCTCGTGGAGCCCGCTCACAACGTCGAGCTTCGCACGGATCACCACGGGCACGAACATGTCGTGTTCGCCTTCCCGTACCGCGCCGACATGGTCGACGCGGTACGCGCGATCCCCGGGCGCCGGTTCGATTGGGATGCGAAGGAGTGGTGGGCGCCGCAGGCGGACTCCACCGCCCCGTACGTGAAGGGCGTGATCGAGCGCTATCCGTCGCTGCTGGTCGCCGCGGACGTCAGCGCCTGGCTGGCGGAGACCACCAGCGGGTGGGTCGGTCGCGTGAGCGCCGCACGGCTCAGCGGGCGCGGCGCGTTCGTGCTCGAGACGATCTCCGGCGAGCTGCCCGACGAGCTCGCGGCATTCGCGGAGAAGCGCGGCGGGCGGCTGTGGCTGCCCTTCTCGCAGGCGATCGCCGAGGAGCTGCTGGAGCTGCGCGGGG
>DASQMT010000231.1:0-8518 GCA_035645355.1 Solirubrobacteraceae bacterium
CTGTGTCCGATCCGCCCCCGACCGGTCCCGGGCGCCTTGACCGCGCATGGGGAGGTCAAAGCGCCCGGCGGCTTGTCCGGCACCTCGAACCCGTCCCCTTATGCCGCAGTTGACGTTCGCCAGGGGCGGCTAGACCGCCCAGCCGCCGTAGTCGGGCGCGGTGCAGGGCCCGCCCTGGAACGGGATCCCGTCGTCGGGCTCGACCTCGCCGGCGTAGACCTCGGCGTCGTCGCGCGGCACGTAGCCCAGCCCATGCGGCAGGTCCCACCAGGCGCGCGTGTTCGCGGAGACGCCGTAGACGGCCAGGAAGCCCTCGACCGGCGCCGTCAGCGCCGCACGAACGAGCCGGCCGGCGTCGCCGGGACTGAGCCAGGTCGATAGCTCGCGAACCGTCTTCGGGCGCTCGGAGAACTTGCCGATCCGCAGCGCCACGACCGTCAGCCCGAAGCGGTCCGCGTAGACGCGGCCGAGCGCCTCGGAGAAGGCCTTCGTCGCGCCGTAGAGCCCGTCGGGCCGCGGCGTCGCCGAGCCGTCGAGCCGCTCGCCGACGGGGTAGAAGCCGGTCGCGCGGCCGGAGCTCGCAACCACGACGCGGCGCGCGCCGGCGCGGCGCGCTGCCTCATAGACGTGGAACGCGCCGTAGAGGTTCGGCCCCGCGAGCACGTCGAAGGGCGCCTCGTCGGGCACCGCGCCGAGATGCAGCACCGCGTCGCAACCCCGGGCCAGACCGTCCCACGGCGCCGGGTCCGCTAGGTCCGCGGGCTCGAAGCGCTCGCCGGGCTCCAGCCCCGCCGGCTCGACGCGATCGGTGAGCACGACCTCCTCGGCCAGCTCGCGCAGCACGGGCCGCACCGCCGTGGCGATACCACCAGCGGCGCCGGTCAGCAGCAGCCGCTTCACGCAGGCAGCTCTTGCTCGAGCTCGAGCACCGGCGCGAAGCAGTCGCCGTGCGCCGCGACGCGCGCGAGCACCTGGTCACTGGTGAACGCGAGGTCCTCGGGATCGCGCGAGCGCAGCACCGCCTCGACCTCGTCCCATGTCACGGGCGTGGACACGGTCGGACGCTCGCGCGCGCGCAGCGAGTAGACGCAGACCGTCGTCTTGTGCTCGTCGTTCTGGCTCCAGTCGATGAAGACCTTGCCCGGCCGCAGGTCCTTGCGCATCTCGGACACGACGAGCTCGGGGTGCCGGCGCTCGAGCACCTGCGCGACGCCCTGGGCGAAGCTCTTCGTCGCACGGTACGACGTCGGCGTGTTGAGCGGAACGTAGAGCTGCATTCCCTTGGAGCCGGAGCTCTTGGGGAAGGCTACGAGGCCGAGGAGGTCGAACGCCTCGCGCAGCCGGCAGGCGACCTCCGCGCACTCGACGATCGTGGCGGGCGGGCCGGGATCGAGGTCGAACGCCAGCACCGTGGGCTCCTGCGGCGCGGCGGCGCGCGCCAACGGCGTGTGTAGCTCGAGGTCGGCGAGGTTGGCCAGCCAGACGATCGTCGCGAGGTCCTCGACCAGGCAGTAGTCGATGCTGCGCCCGTCCGTCCTGATCGGCACGCGCGCGGTGCGGACCCAGTCGGGCCGGTGGCGCGGGCATTGCTTCTCGTAGAAGAACTGGCCGTCGACGCCGTCGGGGTAGCGCTTGAGCGTCAGGTGACGGCCGCGCAGGTGCGGCAGCAGCACCGGCGCGATGCGCGTGTAGTACTCGATCACCTGACCCTTGGTGAAGCCCGTCGCGGGATAGAAGACCTTGCCGAGGTTGGAGAGCGACAGCCGCCGGCCCTCCACCTCGATCTCCATGCGCTTGGCCGGGGGCACCCCGGGACCGTAGCGCCGGCCCGGTTTCCGCGGCCTCGACCCCCGGGTAGCCAGCCCGCATGCTCCCGACGCTCGAGGTTCCGACGCCGTCCGATCCCACCGGGCCGGTCGTGCCCGACACGCCGACCGTTCCCGCCGACCCCGTCCCAGGCCCGGTCGCGCCGGACACGCCGGGCGGCCCGGAGGTGCCCGCGCCGAACGACCCGCTGCCGCCCGCTCCGGACGGCCCTGACGTTCCCGCGCAGGATCCGGGCGCGCCCGAGACGGGTTGACCGGGCCGCTCGCCGCTGACACCGGCTTCACGTTCGCCGACCCGTTCGCGGTCGGCCTGCTGTTCATCGGGGTCGCGGTCTTCGCCGCCGTCGGCGCGCTCTCGCACCAGCACGAGCGGGCCTTCTCGGCGAGCCTCATCTACCTCGCGCTCGGCTGCGCGGCCGCGGTCGCGATCCACGTCTCCGACACGGGCTGGGTCGATCCGGTCGAGGACGCGAGCCTGATCGACCACCTGACGGAGATCGCCGTCATCATCGCGCTGTTCTCCGCCGGGCTGAAGCTCGACCGGCCGCTGACCTGGAGTGCCTGGGGCTCGACCGCCCGGATGCTGCTGGTCGCGATGCCGGTGACGATCGGGCTCGTGGCGCTGCTCGGCTCTCAGCTGCTCGGGCTCTCGGCGGCCGCCGCGCTGCTGCTCGGCGCATGTCTTGCGCCGACGGACCCGGTGCTCGCCGGCGACATCGGCGTCGGCCCGCCCGGTGACGAGGACGAGCACGAGCCGAACTTCGCGCTGACCTCCGAGGCCGGTCTCAACGACGGCCTCGCCTTCCCGTTCGTGCTCGCCGGGATCTACATGGCGGGCGAGGGCGGCTCGGGCTGGGTCGGCGAGTGGCTCGCCGCCGACGTGGCGTACGCGATCGCCGGCGGCACCGCGATCGGCACCGGCGTCGGGCTGGCCGCCGCATGGAGCGTGAAACGCCTGCGCGATCACGAGCTGCTGGCGCCGGCGCTCGACGGCTACCACGCGATCGCCACCGTGCTCGTGATCTACGGCCTCGCTGAGGTGGCCGGCACCTACGGCTTCCTGGCCGCGTTCGCCGGGGGGATCGCGTTCCGGCGCTACGAGATCGACCACGAGGCGAACGCCAGCGTGCACCAGGGCGCGGAGCTGACGGAGAAGCTGCTCGAGCTGTCGGTGATCCTGCTGCTCGGCTCGCTGCTCACGCTCGGAGGCCTCGGGCTGCCCGGCTGGGAGGGCTGGCTGCTCGCGGCGCTGCTGATCGTGCTCGTGCGCCCGCTGTCATGCGTCGTCGCTCTGGCCGGCTCCCAGCTCGAGCGCCCGACCGACCGCCTGTACGTCGCCTGGTTCGGAGTCCGCGGCGTCGGCTCGCTGTTCTACGTCGCGGTGGCGGTCCAGGCGGGCGTGCTCGAGGCGGACGAGCGCGACCTGCTCGTCTGGACGGTGATCGCCTGCGTGCTGCTCTCGATCGTCGTGCACGGCATCACCGCCGGCCCGGCGATGCGGCGCATGCTCAAGCCGCCACCTTCTCGAGCCCGGCCGCGTCCGAGCGGCCGTCGATGAGGTCGAGCACCGCCTGCTCGAGCTCCGGCTGGTTGATCGGCAGCTCGCCCGGGCGGATCTCCTCGGACACGTGCTCCAGGGCCGGGCGGATGGTGAGCCGCGCGTCGAACGCGTCGAACACGCGCGGGTCGATGTAGGAGGCCCGGCACACCGCGGGCGTGTTGCCGAGGTAGACGGCGACTTCCTCGACGGCGCGCTTGACCGCCCGCTTGCGCGCCGCCTTGGTGCTCACCGACTCGACCGACACCGCGAGTGCGATCGCGGCGAGCGCGGTCGCGTTCCAGGTGCGGAAGTCCTTGGCGGAGTGGTTGCCGCCGGTCGCCCGCTTGAGGTACTCGTTGATGTCGGGCGAGCGGACGTCGCGCCAGTGGCGGCCCTCCTTGAAGGCCAGCAGCTCGGGGCCGCCGCCGCGCCGGCGCTTGAGCGCGGAGACGATCGCGGAGCTGCGCTCGTCGAGCACCCCCTGGTGGCGGCGTTGCCCGCTCTTGGCGGGAAAGTCGAAGATCATCAGGCCGCCCTCGCCGATCGCGACGTGCTCCTTGCGCAGCGTCGCCAGGCCGAACGACTCGTTCTCCTCCGCATACATCTCCGAGCCGATCCGGAAGAAGCCGCGCTCGAGCAGCCGCACCGCGCACGCGAGCACGCAGTCGCGCTTCAGAGTCGCGCAGTCGCCGAGATCCTCGTCGACCTGCGCGCGCAGCTGCGGCAGCGCCTGGGCGAAGAGCACCATGTCGTCGAACTTCTGGCTGTCTCGCCGCAACCGCCAGTCGTCGTGGTAGCGGTACTGCTTGCGCCCGGCGGCGTCCGTGCCGGTCGCCTGCAGGTGCCCGTTCGGGAAGGGGCAGATCCAGACGCCCTGCCAGGCCGGCGGGATCGCGAGCTGCGCGATTCGGGCCAGCACGGCCGGATCCTCGATGCGCCGGCCGTGCTGGTCGAGGTACGTGAAGCCGCGCCCGCGGCGCAGGCGCCGGATCCCGGGGCCGGAGCAGTCCGCACGGCGCAGGCGAGGCATCTGGCGCGGCCGGGCTACTGCTTCGCAGCGGCCTTCTTGCGCGGCTCCGGCTTCTTCTTGGCCTCCGCCTTGCCGTTGCCGCTGCTGTCGCCCTTGACCGCGGCGAGGCTGGCCTCGAGAGCCGCCATCAGGTCGGGCACCTTCTTGGGCGCCGGCGCCTCGGGCTGGACGGCGATCTCCTCGCCCGACGCCTTGCGCTCGACGAGCTCGAGCACCTTCTCGCGGTACTCGTCGCGGTACTTCTCGGGCTCGAATTCCGACGACAGCGAGTCGATCAGCTGCTGGGCCATCTTGACCTCGCGGTCGGAGACCTTGAGGTCCTTGGCGGCCGGCAGATCGTCGATCTGGTCGGGCGCCACGACCTCGTCGGCGAAGATCATCGTCTCCATCATCAGGACGCCGCCGGGAGCCGGGCGGATCGCGACGAGCTGCTCCTTCGAGCGCAGCACGACGCGCGCCACGGCCACCTTCCCCGTCTCCTCCATCGCGCGCAGCAGCAGCCCGTAGGCCTTGGCGGCGCCCTTGTCCGGGACGAGGTAATACGGGTGGTCGTAGTAGATCGGGTCGATGTCGGCCAGGTCGACGAAGTCCTCGATGTCGATCGTGCGGCTCTTCTCCGGATCGAGCGCCTCGAGCTCGTCGGGCGTGATCACGACGAAGTGCTCCTTCGTCAGCTCATAGCCCTTGACGATGTCCTCGTAGGGAACCTCCTCGTTCGTGGCGGAGTCGACCCGCTTCTGGGAGATCCGGTGACCCGTCTTGCCGTTGAGCTGGTGGAACCGCACCGTCTTGCGGCTCACGGCGGAGTACAGCTTGACGGGCACGTTGACCAGCCCGAAAGAGATTGCGCCGCTCCACATCGACCGTGCCATGGGCACATTCTCCTACCCGGAAGCCCGAACGCCAACGCCCGCACGGCTAGTTGCGCGCCGAGCCGCTACCCGAAGCGCACATCTTCGGGCGCCACGTCGTCGCGCAGCCCCTTGTAGGACGGCTGGCGCAGCGTCCCGGCATGCGTGCGCTCGTTGAAGTCGACGCGTGCGACCAGCCGCGGCTCGACGAAGCGGGTCAGCTTCGGTGGCTGGCGCCCCTCGAACGGGCTCGCGGCGGTCGCGAGCGGCTCGAGCAGCGCGCCGAGCCGCGCCAGCTCCGCCTGGGTGAACCCGGTGCCGACCCGCCCGGCGTAGCGCAGCACGCCCTGCTCGTCCGGGATGCCGATCACGAGCGCGCCCAGGCGCCCGGAGCGCCCGCCCTCGCCCGCCAGCCAGCCGCCGATCACGATGTCGGTCGAGCTGACGTTCTTGACCTTGATCCAGCCGGGGGAGCGGCGGCCGGGCACGTAGGGGCAGTCGAGCCGCTTGGCGATCACGCCCTCGAGCTGCTGCGCGCGGGTCAGCTCGAGCAGCGCGTGCCCGTCGCCGACATGGTGCGCCGGTGCCTGCCAGGTCGGCCCGCTCAGCCCGAGCTCGGCGAGCGCGGCGCGACGCTCGGCGTAGGGCAGCCCCATCAGCGAGCGGCCGTCGAGGTAGAGCAGGTCGAACGCGATGTAGTGCACCGGATCGTCGCGCGCCAGCCGTCGCACAGCGTGCTCCGAGGCGAGGTGCATCCGGCCCTGCAGCTTCTGGAAGCTGGGCCGCGCGCCGTCGAACGCCACCACCTCGCCGTCGAGCACCACCTCGCGCCCCGCGAGCGCCTCCCCGAGCGGACGCAGCTCGGGATAGCGCGCGGTCACGTCGCGGCCGCTGCGCGCCTTGAGGACGAGCCGCCCACCCTGGACGAACGCGATCGCCCGCACGCCGTCCCACTTGATCTCGAACGCCCAGCGCTCGTCGTCGGACGGCAGCGCGCCGGTGCGCGCAAGCATCGGCTCGAGCTCCGTCGGCATCGGCTCGCGCTCGGGGTCCTCCGGCGGATCCATGCGGTGGATCATCCAGTCGTCGCCCTTGGTGCGGAACAGGACGTAGCGGCCGCGCACGCGCTCGCCGTGGAACCTGACCATCACCTCGTCGTCGCGGAACTTCTCCACGTCGTAGGTTCCCCGGTCCCAGATCTTCATCGTCCCCGCGCCGTACTGACCCGCGGGGATCGTCCCGTGGAAGTCGAGGTACTCGAGCGGGTGATCCTCCGTGCGCACCGCCAGGTGGTTGCGCTCCGGGCCGGGCGGGATCCCGCGCGGGACGGCCCACGAGGCGAGCACCCCTTCGTGCTCCAGGCGCAGATCCCAGTGCAGGCTGCGCGCGTGGTGCTCCTGGACCACGAACCGGGGAGCCGCCCCGGGCGGCGGCGCGTGCGCGCTCGAGCCGGCCGGCTCGGGCGTCGCCGCGGGATCGCGCTTGTCCCGGTAGCGCTCCAGCCGATCGGCCATCGCGCGAGTGATACCCGATCCGCCGGATCCCGGCGGCTGCGGTTAGGGTCGCCCGACCGCGGGGTAACGTCGCCACCAAATGGAAGCCAATCCGATCGTCCTCGACGATGCGGCCGGGGACGTCGTCGTGGTCGTGATCGAAGGCGAGCACGACATCTACACGGCGCCCACGCTGCGCGAGCGCCTGAACGAGGCCATAGGGCGTGGCGGAGCGATCGTGGTCGACCTGACCGGCGCGACGTTCGTCGACTCGTCCGTGCTCGGCGCCCTGCTCGACGTGCGCCGCCGCGCGCTCGAGGCCGGTCAAGGCTTCGTGGTCTGCGTCGGGGAGTCGATCGAGCCCGGCGTGCAGCGGATCCTCGACATCACGGGGCTGGTCCCCGTGCTGCCGGTGGTGAACGGGCGCTCGGCCGCGATCGAGGCGGCGCGGACCAGCCAGATCGGCAGCTCGGGATGACGCCGGCGCCCGGAGTGCGCCTGACGCTGCCGGCGCGTGCCGAGGGCGTCGCGGTCGTGCGCCAGGCACTGGCCGGGATCGCCGACGCGCTCGACTTCGACGCGGGCGTGCTCGCGGACATGAAGATGGCCGTCTCGGAGGCCTGCACGAACGTGGTGGTCCATGCATACGACGCCACGGACGGAATGCTCGAGGTCGACATGACGGCTGACGAGACGGGGCTCAGCGTCGAGGTGCGCGACCACGGCACCGGCATCCGGCCACAGCTCAACAACGCCCGCGACGTGCCGGCGCTGGGGCTCGGGCTGCCGCTGATCGCCGCGCTGTCGAACTCGTTCGAGCTGAAGGGCAGCCCGGACAAGGGCACCGCGGTGCGGATGACGTTCAGCTATGCCCGCGACTCCGACCCCGCCGCGGCGAATCCCGTGACCGGCACCGTCGGCGAGGACGGCCGTTGGGACCCGGACGCCACGCGCGAGGCGCCCGCAGGCTGACAACCGCCTTGCCCACGCGTTACCCTTTGCGGTTGAGGCCTCTGTTCTCCAGCGCTCACATCATCGCCGAGCCCACGGCTCGCCCCGCCGGCCGCTAGCCCGCCGCCGGCCCTCTGCCCGACTGCGCGCGCCTGCCGGCGCCGCCGCGTCCACCACCCCTTCGCAGATGGAGAGCTGAGTTGTCATCGCAAGATCCCGGCGGCAGCCTCGCCGCCCTGGGCTGGACCCCACGCCTCGACGCCGCGTTCGCGGCGGTAGGGCGCACCGACCTAATCCCCGCGCGCGTCGCCGCCGTGCACCGTGGCGCGCTCGAGCTGCTGGGCGCCGCCGGCGCGGCGGAAGGCGTCACATCCGGGCGGCTGGCGCACGCGGCCATGACCGCGGCGGACCTGCCGGCCGTCGGCGACTGGGTCGCGGCCGACCCGGACTCGGGCGTGGTGCACGCGCTGCTGCCGCGGCGCGGCGGGATCGCGCGCGCCGCGACCGACGGGCGCAGCGAGCCGCAGGTGCTCGCGGCGAACGTCGATCTGGCGCTCGTCGTCGGCTCGCTGAACCGCGACCTCAACCTGCGCCGGCTGGAGCGGTTCCTGACCCTCGCCGCCGACGCCGAGGCAGAGGCGCTGGTCGTGCTCTCGAAGGCCGACCTCTGCGCGGACCCCGCCGGCGAGGCGCTCGACGTGCGCGCCGCGCTCGGCGGCTCGGTACCTGTCCTCGCGATCAGCATCGTCGACGGCACCGGCCTCGAGGCGCTCGCGGCCTGGCTCGCGCCCGGCCGCACCGCGGTGCTGCTGGGCTCGTCCGGCGTC
>DASQMT010000232.1:0-8734 GCA_035645355.1 Solirubrobacteraceae bacterium
GCACCGTCCACCCCGGCGGCGGTCTGCCGCTCGCGGCACTCGGCGGGCGCACGGTCGCGCGGGAGATCGGGCCGGCGTGAGCCGCTCAGACATGCAGCGGGTCGCGGCCGTTCCAGGTCCCGTCCGACCCGTACGGCGCGAAGCGCGCGAACAGCTCCTCGCGGTACCAGTCCTCCGCGCGCGTGCGCCGGACGACCGCGCGGTGCGCCTCAGCTCCGTAGGCGTAGCCGCGCGCGTGCTCGAGCGACGCCCAGAGCGAGAACGTCGCCTGGCGCAGCAGCGGCCACTCTCCGATGCCGACCGACGCCAGCAGTCCGGCGCTCCTCAGCAGCTCGGCCGCGGGCGGCGGAACGGCGCGGTAGAAGGCCGGCGCCCGGCGCGCCCGGATCGCCGCGCGCGTCAGGATCGCCACCGGCCCGGGGGGCGCGGCGTCCGCGGCCGCCCCGGCGAGCGGGTCCTCCCCGCCCCAGGCACCGTGCCAGCGCACGGGCGCGAGCCGCACGACGTAGCGCTCCCGTGCGAGTGCCTGCCAGCGCAGCGCGACGGGAGAGTCCTCCAAGAACCGGTCCAGCGCAGCCTCGCTCTCCCAGACGGCGAACATCGCCCAGCGCCGCAGGTCGGCCGACGGTGTCATGGTGGCGCCACGGCCCGTGCCGAGCAGCCGCCAGAAGCGCAGTCCCGGGACGCGGCGCAGCCCGGGGCGATCCAGTCCCATGCGCGACAGCCCCTCCGCCGCGGTCGCGCGCGGGTAGCGGGTCAGGTGGAAGGAGGCGACGGGCACAGATGGAGTACGTGGCAGCGATCGTGATCGGCTATCTGCTGGGCTCGATCCCCGCGGCAGCGATCGTCGCACGGCGTCACGGCGTCCAGCTGCACCGCACCGGCGACGGCAACCCGGGCGCCTGGAACGCGCTCGAGCAGCTCGGCGCGCGCCGTGCCTGGCCCGCCTTCGCCGGCGACGGCCTCAAGGCGCTGACCGCCGGTCTCGCCGGGCACGCGCTCGGCGGCTGGTGGGTCGCCTGGAGCGCCGTCGCCGCCGCGATGGCCGGCCATGCGCTGCCGCTGTTCGCGCGCGGCCGCGGCGGCAAGGCCGTGATGTGCTTCGTCGGGGGCGCGCTCGCGCTCGCGCCGGTCGCCGCGCTCGCCTGCCTCCTGGGCGGCGCGCTCGTCGCGGCGCTGCGCGGCTTCGCCTGGGGCGCTCGCGCCGGCGTGTTCTCGCTTCCGCTTGTCGCGCTTGCGACCGAGCCCGTGCGGCATGTGGGCGGCCTCGGCATGCTCATGACGCTGATCGGAGCGCTGTTCATCCTGCGGCGCCGTACTCCCGTCCGCGCCAGCTCCGCGCCGGCCGCAGGGCCGACGTCGTGAGGCGCACCGCCGCCGCCGGATCGGCCAGCGCCGACAGCCAGTAGACCGCGCCGCGCGGCCTGTAGCTGCGCGCGAGCGCCACCGCCATCAGCCAGCGCAGGGCCAGCAGCCCCAGGTCGCTGGGCTGCGGCCGACCAGCCAGCAGCCGCAGCGGCGGGAGGCCGAGTGTCAGCCAGACCAGCGCCAGATCGGCGGCCTGCCAGCTCCGCGACGTCACGTCCGGCAGCGCCAGCGAGCGGCCCCATTCCCGCCACGTGCCGGCGATCGAGTCGTGCATGTCGACGCCGAGCAGGTCGCCGCCGTCGTGGAAGGCGATCCTCCATCCGAGGCGGGCCAGCGCGCGTGCCTGCGCCGCGTCGTCGGTCATGTGGGCGGCCGCGTGTGAGTAGCCGCCGGCGCGCAGCAGAGCTTCGCGCCGCACCGCGGTGCACTGCCCGTTGACGACGAGCCGCGCCGGTGCGACCCTCGCGCGTGCATCCGGCGGCCCGAAGCGGTAGATCAGCGTCGCCAGCATCGCCGGGTGCAGCCAGCGCTCGCCCGCGGTCTCGCAGATGAAGCGCGCTCCCGCCGTGACCAGGTCGGCGTCCTCGAGCGCCGCCGCGAGCGCCCCGACGAGCCCCGGTCGTGGCCGCGTGTCGGCGTCCAGGCTGACGACGACCTCGCCGGCGGCCACTTCCAGCCCGCGCTGCAGCGCCCAGGGCTTGCCGACCCAGCCGGGCGGCGGCTCGCCCGCCTCGACGACGCGTGCCCCGAGCCCGCGGGCCAGCTCGGCCGTGCCGTCCGTCGACGCGTCGTCGACGACGATCACCTCGCCGGCGGCCGGGTCGGCGAGCAGCGCCTCCAGGCAGGGCCGGATCCGCAGCACCTCGTCGCGCGCCGGCACGACCACCGACACCCGCGCAGCGACCGGCGCCGCCGGCGCCGCGAGCGGTGGCCGGCGGTGGTGGCCGCGCGCCAGGCGGGCCAGGACGACAGCGAGGGCCGCCAGCTGCGCGACCGCGACCGCTCGCTTCAGCGGGGCAAGGGAGCCCAAGCCGTCAGGTTCCGCAGAACGTGCGGTAGGCGCCGAAGTCCGGCGGGGCCGGCTCGGCGTAGCGCTCCAGGCCGGATCGCTCTTCGAACGGCCGCGAGACCGCTTCGAGCAGGCTCCAGAACGGCTCCATGTCGCCAGCGGTCGCGGCTGCGAGCGTCTCCTCCACCAAGTGGTTGCGCGGGATGTAGACCGGGTTCAGGCGGTCCATCGCGTCCGCGATCGCGAGCGGGTCCGCGGGCTGGCGCGACAGCTGCGCCAGCCAGCGGGCCGACCAGGCGTCGAGCTCGGACGGCTCGGCGAACAAGGCTCGAGCGGGTTCCGGATCGCCGCGCACGGAGGACGAGAGAGCCCGCATGAAGGACGTGAAGTCGACCTGCTGCGCGTGCAGCAGCGCCAGCAGGTGGTCGACCAACTCGTCGGCCGCGTCCGTCAACCCGAGCTTGGCACGGATCCCGGCGTCCCAGTAGGAGCGGTAGCGGTCCGGGAACGACTGCAGCACCGCGTTGGCCCCCGCGAGCGCTGCTTCGGGATCATCGTCGAGCAGCGGCAGCAGCGTCTCCCCCAGCCGCGCCAGGTTCCACTGCGCGATGCGCGGCTGGTTGGCGTACGCGTAGCGACCGCCGTGGTCGATCGAGCTGAACACGGTCACCGGGTCGAAGGCCTCCATAAACGCGCACGGGCCGTAGTCGATCGTCTCGCCCGAGATCGTCATGTTGTCGGTGTTCATCACGCCGTGGATGAACCCGACCAGCATCCAGCGGGCGACGAGCGCCGCCTGCGCGTCGAGCACCGCCTCGAAGAACGCGCGGTAGCGGTCGCCGGCCTCGGCCGCGCCGGGGTGGTGACGGGCGATCGCATGATCGGCGAGCCGGCGCACGAGCGGCGGACCGCCCGAAGCGGCCGCGTACTGGAACGTGCCCACGCGGATATGGCTCGCGGCGACCCGGGCGAGCACCGCGCCCGGGAGCAGCGTCTCGCGCACGACACGGTCCCCGGTCGCGACGACGGCGAGCGCCCGCGTGGTCGGGATTCCGAGCGCGTGCATCGCCTCGCCGATGACGTACTCGCGCAGCATCGGCCCCACGGCAGCCTTGCCGTCACCGCCGCGGGCGAACGGCGTGCGGCCCGAGCCCTTGAGGTGGATGTCGCGGCGGCGGCCGTGCACGTCGAGCACCTCGCCCAGCAGCAGCGCCCGGCCGTCGCCCAGGCGTGGCGAGTAGCCGCCGAACTGATGGCCCGCGTATGCCTGCGCCACGGGCGACGCGCCGTACGGTACGGCGGCGCCGGCCAGCAGGGCGACACCCTCGGGCGAGCGCAGCGCATCGGCGTCGAGATCGAGTTCCGCGGCGAGCGCCTCGTTGAGCGCCAGCAATCGCGGGGCCGGCGCCGGCGCGCCCTTCCAGGGCACGTACAGGCCCTCGAGCTCGCGCGCATAGAGGTTGTCGAACGCGATCAGTGGTCGAGCGACGGTGCTCACGAGTACGAGGGTAACGGGGGCCGACCAGCGCCCGGCGAGCACGTCACGACGGCGACCGGCAGCATGCTCGGCGCTACTCCGGCGCGCTGCGTCCGTTGAGCCGGAACCAGACACGAAAGCCGCGCTCGTCGCGCTCGATCCCCCAGCGCGTGCTGAGACGGTCCAACAGCAGGAGGCCGAAGCCGCCAGGATCCTTGCCGAAGCGCGGTTGCGCCCGTCCGTCCGGCCTGAAGCCCGTGCCCGTGTCGGTGATGCAGACCGACACCGTGTCGCCGGCCAGCTCGACGCGGATGTCGATCTCATCTCCCCGAGCGGAGCCGCCGTGACGGACGGCGTTCGTGACGACCTCGGACACCAGCAGTTCCAGATCCGCGGCCAGCTTCACCTCGAGCGCGCCGCGCAGCCGTTCCCGGATCGCCTGCCGGACGCGGCGGGGGGCTTCCTCGCCGCTGGGCACCACGAATCCGAAGACCATGCTGAGCTTCTGCCTGAACGCGCGCCGCGCTACGCGCGCCGCCCGCCCAGGAGGTCACGGAGTTGACGTTCCCCGACGGTCGGTCGCCGTCAGGAGCGTCAGGCCGGTGCGTCGGCGGCTTTCGCGTTGATCCCAGCCATCAGCGTCTCGGCGATCTCCGCCGCACTGATGCCCTTGCGCACGTAGGCGATCGCGCCCGCGGCGAGCAGCTCGACGACGAGCTGCCGGGTCTCGTCGCCCGACAGGATCACCATGCAGGTGCCGGGCGAGCGCGACGCGATCTCCGGGACCGCCGCGCGCGCGCCGCCCTCCGGCATGTCGACATCGATCAGGGCGGCGTCGGGACGGTGCTTGTCAGCCTCCGCGATCGCCTGGCTCGCGCTCCCCACGGCCGCGACGACGTCGAACTCGGCCGCAAGCTGAGCGCTGAGCGCCGCCCGGACGACGGCGTCGTCGTCGGCGATCAGGAGGCTCGGCCGAGCGGCATCGTTTGCTTTAGGTTGCATCGCTTCTGCCCTCATCCGGTCATGGAAGCTCGCTGGGACCCTACATGCTTCCCACCGGCCGAGGCTCGCTCGGACCTGTTGGCAAAGGCCGCGCGCGTGGTGCCGAGGGCGTCGCGCAGGCGCACGACCATCGCGTCCGCTCCACTGAGCCCGCCCGCCTTGGCGACCATCTCGAGCTCCGCGGCGACCTCCCCGACGTGCACGGCACCGAGCGTGAGGCTGCTGCCCTTGAGCTTGTGCGCCGTCTTTCGGACGCTGTCGGCGTCGTCGCTCGCGATCGCGCCGTCGAGCTCGCCGAGGTGCTCCGCCGACTGGTCGAAGTAGAGCGCCAGGAGCTCGGGCAGGATGTCCCCGTCGAGCCCTTCCAGGTCGGCGATCACCAGCTCGTTGAGCAGTTCTGCGCCGGCGTCCGCGTCCGGCGCCGCGTCCACGTGCGGCGCCGCGGTCGCGGCCGGCGGGACGTTCGCGGAGGTGGCATCGGGCATCCAGTGCTCCAGCGCCTCCTTGAGAACGCGATTGCGCAGTGGCTTGGACAGGTAGTCGTCCATGCCGGCGGCGAGGCAGCGCTCGCGTTCACCCTGCATCGAATTGGCGGTCATCGCGATGATCGGGATGCGCGGACCGTCGCCCTCGCGCCGGCGGATCTCGCGCGTCGTCTCGTAGCCGTCGAGCTCGGGCATCTGGCAGTCCATCAGCACGACCGCATACGCGTCGCGCGCCATCGCCTCCAGCGCCTTGCGCCCGTTCTCCGCGATGTGCGCCTCGTAGCCGTTCTTCTCGAGCATGCGCGTGACGACGGCCTGGTTGACCGGGGTGTCCTCGACCACCAGAACCTGCGGGAGCTCGCGGCCCGGAGTCTTGCCACCGGCCGCCGGCTCGCGCGCATGGCGTCCCGCGGGCCGCTCGCCCGCGATCACCGCCTGGAGCTCCTCGTAGAGCCGGGACTGGCGCACGGGCTTGGTGATCAGGCCGTCGAACCCGTCGACGTCCGCCTCGGGAGCGTCGTAGGCACCGCCCGACGCGCTGAGCAGCACGAGCCGGACGCCGCTCAGGGCTGGACGCTGGCGGATCACGTGCGCCAGCTCGTAGCCGTCGACCTCGGGCATGTCCTTGTCGATCAGCGCGAGCGGATACGGCATCCCGGCGCCGGCGGCCGCGTCCAATCGCTCGAGTGCCTGGGCGGCGCTCCCGGCGACGTCGCAGCTCATCTGCCAGGAGCTGAGCTGCCGTGCGAGGATCGCGCGGCTGGTCGCGTTGTCGTCGACGATCAGCACGCGCAGTCCGGCGATCTCGCGCCTCTCCTCGAGCGTGCCTCCTTCGCGCTCGACGCTCGCCAGCGCGAGCTCGAACCAGAAGGTGCTCCCCTCGCCGGGCGCGCTCGTCGCCCCGAGGCTGCCGCCCATCAGCTCGATCAGCTGGCGCGAGATCGCGAGGCCGAGGCCGGTGCCGCCATAGTTGCGGGTCGTCGAGCTGTCCGCCTGGGCGAACGGCGTGAACAGCCGCTCGAGCGCCTCGTGCTCGATCCCTATGCCGGTGTCTGAGACCTCGATCCGCAGCAGCGCCGCCCCGTCGGCTCCCGGCGTGGAGTGCGCGCGCACAACGATCTCGCCCGCGGGCGTGAACTTGATCGCGTTCAGGACCAGGTTCGCGATCACCTGGCGCAGCCGTGCGGCGTCGGCGCGGACGAGCGCGGGCACCTCCGGGTCGACGGCCACCACGAGCTCGAGGCCCTTCTTGTGGGCGCGCGCGGCGAGCATCCCGCACGCGCGCTCGACGGCATGGCGGAGGTCGACGTCGGTCGGGTCGAGCTCGAGCTTGCCGGCCTCGATCTTCGAGAAGTCGAGGATGTCGTCGATGATCTGGAGCAGCGTGTCGCCCGAGGACGCGATCGTCTCCGCGTACTCCCGTTGCCACTCGTCGAGCTCGGTGTCGAGCAGCAGCTCGCTCATCCCGATCACGCCGTTCATGGGAGTCCGGATCTCGTGGCTGACGTTGGCGACGAACATCGACTTCAGCCTCGATGCCTCCAGCGCCTGGTCGCGCGCCAGGGCGAGCTCCTGCTGCGCGCGCGTGCGCTCCGTGATGTCGCGCAGGAAGGCGTTGAAGGTGTAGCCGGCCTTCGTCTTGAGCGGGGAGATCGTCAGCTCGATCGAGAACTCGCTCCCGTCGCGGTGCAGCGCCGTCAGCTCGCGCCGCCTGCCGAGGACGCGCTCCTGGCCCGTGACGAGAAAGTGCTCGATGCCGTCACGATGCGCCTTGCGGTCGGCCTCCGAGATGACCGTCGCTGCCAGCTCGCGGCCGATCACCTCGCGGCGCGACCAGCCGAAGCTCGCCTCCGCCTTGGTGTTCCACTCGGTGATCAGGCCGTCGGCGTCGGTCGAGATGAAGGCATCGTGCGCCGTCTCCAGGATCTGGCGGGTCTGGAGCTCGCTCGCCTCGAGCGCCAGCTCGGCCTGCTTGGCCTGTGTCACGTCACGCGCCGAGGCGTAGATCAGCCCCTCGTCGACCAGGCCCATGGCCCGCCATTCGATCCACCGCCAGCCGCCCCGCTTCGTGGCGTAGCGATTGACCAGGTCGACGCTGCCGCCCTGGCTCAGCGCGGCGCTGTCGCGCTCGGTCGCCTCGCGGTCGTCGGGGTGCACGAACTCCACGAACGGGCGCGAGCGGAGCTCGGCCTCGCTCCAGCCGAGCGCCTCGGTCCAGGCCGCGTTGAGCTGCTTGAAGTAACCGTCGAAGCCCGCGGTGCAGATCAAGTCGCGGGAGAGCTCGAAGTAGCGCGAGCCGCGCTCGAGCTCGGCGTCCGCGAGCTGGCGGATCTCCTCGCCGCGATCCAGGCGCAGGCCGAAGAAGCACATCAGCCCCACGACCACCGCCACCGCGGCGACCGTCGTCAGCGCGATGCCCACTGCGGTTCCGTACAGACCCATCCGCTCGCCCTGCCAGCGCAGGACGCCGATCAGGACCAGCAGCGCCGTCGCGGGCGGCAGCACACTGCGGATCATCGACCCGCCGGGACCGTCGCTCTTCAGCAGGTTGCTCACGGTCGCCGGCAGCCGCGTGGCGGGGTTCGCTGATGCCCTCACCTGGCACACATCGGCAGCGGCGGCGCTCGACCTGAACCCGAGGGACGGCCAAGTCGGGTCTAATGTCGCGCTCAGGCTCCGGAGAACGAGGAGGTCGAGATGGGCATCACCGGCTTCGAGCGCCACCCGCTGCTCTTCGGCCCGTCCCCCGTCCACCCGCTGGAGCGGCTCACCGCGCACCTCGGCGGAGCGTCGATCTGGGCGAAGCGCGACGACTGCAACAGCGGGCTGGCCTACGGCGGCAACAAGCTGCGCAAGCTCGAGTACCTGGTCGCCGACGCGCTCGCGCAGGGCTGCGACACGCTGGTCTCGATCGGCGGCGTGCAGTCGAACCACACGCGACAGGTGGCCGCGGCGGCGGCCCGTACGGGGATGCGCTGCGTGCTCGTCCAGGAGAGCTGGGTCGACTGGCCCGACGTCGTCTACGACCGCGTCGGCAACATCCAGCTCAGCCGCATCATGGGCGCCGACGTGAGGCTCGTGCAGGCAGGCTTCGGCATCGGCTTCAAGGAGAGCTGGGAGCAGGCGCTGGCCGATGTCGCGGCCGCCGGTGGCAAGCCGTACGCCATCCCCGCCGGCGCGTCGGACCACCCGCTGGGAGGACTCGGCTTTGCGGGCTGGGCCGCCGAGCTCGAGCAGCAGGAGCGCGCGCTGGGCGTCTTCTTCGACACGATCGTCGTGTGCTCCGTGACGGGCAGCACGCAGGCGGGGATGATCGCCGGATTCGCCGCGCAGGGCCGCGAGCGGCGCGTGATCGGGATCGACGGCTCGGCCCGGCCCGCCGCGACGCGCGAC
>DASQMT010000233.1:0-7671 GCA_035645355.1 Solirubrobacteraceae bacterium
GCCGGCGCGGCGGAGATCACGCCGAGGAAGCCGCCGCCGGGCAGCGGCAGGCGCGCGCCGATGTGCGGCCGCAGCGCGCGCACGGTGCGCGCGACCGCGGCCGGCGTACGGGTCGGGTCCAGCGCCCGGTCGGCCGCCTCGATCCTGTGCGCGTACGTGACCCCCTCGGAACTCTGATCGCGCCACGGCGGGCGCTCGTCCAGTGCCC
Organism: Solirubrobacteraceae bacterium; assembly: GCA_035645355.1. Classification (GTDB taxonomy): domain Bacteria; phylum Actinomycetota; class Thermoleophilia; order Solirubrobacterales; family Solirubrobacteraceae; genus DASQMT01. The sequence goes on from DASQMT010000233.1 coordinate 209, forward strand.
GCACCAGCAGCTCGCCGGCGAGCGACTGCAGGCGTTCTGAGAGTGCTCCGAAGTCGTCGTCGGATCCGATCGGCTCGTGCGCTTGGAGGCACACCGGGCCCGTGTCGAGCCCCTCGGCCAGGCGCATGATCGAGACGCCGGTGCGGGCGTCGCCGGCCATGATCGCGCGCTCGATCGGTGCGGCGCCCCGCCAGCGCGGCAGCAGCGAGGGGTGCACGTTGAAGATCTCGTACGCGCCCAGCAGCGGCTCGGTCACCAGCACCCCGTAGGCGCACAGCACCAGCAAGTCCGGCTCGGCGGCCGCGATCCGAGCCAGCACGCCGGGCGCGTGCAGCTCCTCCGGAGCGAGCAGCTCGAGGCCGAGCGCCCGTGCCGCGTGGGCGACGGCGGTCGGTTGCAGCGCGCGGCCGCGTCCCTTGGGCCGGTCGGGCCTGGTGATCACGAGCGCCGGCCGGTGCGCGGATCGCGCGAGCCGCTCGAGCACGGCGGCAGCGAAAGGAGAAGTGCCCAGGTAGACGGTGCGCAAGCGAGGGGTCAGGCGGAGACGCCGAGCGGCGCGGCGCTCTCGCGCAGCTTCCGCATGGCTTCCTTGCGCTGCTCCCGGGACGTCCTGTCGAGGATCAGCACGCCGTCCAGGTGATCGATCTCGTGCTGGATCACGCGCGCCTCGAGTCCGGACGCCTCGATCAGGATGCGCTCGCCGCGCTCGTCCTGCGCGCGCACGCGCACGTGCACCGGCCGCTCGACCTCGACCAGCACGCCGGGCAGGCTGAGGCAGCCCTCCTCCATCGTCTCGCGCTCCTCGCCCGACCATTCGAGCTGGGGGTTCACGAGCGCCGCGATCGGCCCGTCCGCCTCCACGCGGTAGACCAGCACGCGGTTCATGAGCCCGACCTGGGTCGCGGCCAGCCCGATGCCGAGTGCTTCGTCCATCAGCTGCCCCATGCGCCGGACCTGCTCGCGCAGCGGGCCGTCGAAGCGCTCGACGGCGAGCGCGCGGCTGCGCAGCACCGGGTCGCCGTGCTTGCGCACGAGCCGTAGGGCGGCGTCGCGCAGCGCCCGGGTCTCGGGGTCGAGCGGGGCGTGCTCGGGCTCGGCGACCTCCGAGGGCTCTTCGTCGGCCATGGAGCCCGATTCTAACGGCGCATGCGCGTGCGCCCGGGCGCTTCGCGCCTACTGCGGATCGACGTCGACGGAGAATGCCACCGCGCGGTGCTCGCGCCGGTTCGCAGCGCGGCCGACCGCCGTGCGCACCGCGGCCACCGCCGTCGAGCGGTCGCGCGCCTTGATCACGACCTGGGACCGGTGGCGGCCGCGCAGGCGGAAGAGCGGCGCCGGGCCCAGGACCGTCGCGCCGGCGGCGGCCGCGACGGCGTCCGCGATCTCCCCCGCGGCCGCGCGCGGCTCACCCGCCTCGGCGGCCGAGCATACGACCCGGATCAGGTCGGAGAACGGCGGGTAGTCGAGCGCGCGCCTGCGCTCCAGCTCGCCGGCGACGAATCCGGCTGTGTCGTGGTGCGCGGCCGCGACGATCGCCGGCGCGGACGGTGCGGTCGTCTGCACGAGCACCCGGCCGCCGCGCGGCCCGCGTCCCGCCCGCCCGGCAAGCTGTGCGATCAGCGCGAAGGTCCGCTCCTCGGCGCGGAAGTCGGGGAAGCGCAGGGTCGAGTCGGCGTCCACGACGACGCCCAGCGTGACGTCGGGGAAGTCGTGACCCTTGGCGACCATCTGCGTGCCGACCAGCAGCCCGGCGGGCGCCGCGGCGAACCGCCCCAGCAGGACGGGCACGGCGTCCTTGGCGCCCGCCGTGTCGGCGTCGAGCCGGAAGACCGGCACGTCGAGTGCCGCGCCCAGCTCCGCCTCGAGCCGCTCGGTGCCCGCCCCGTAGCGCGCGACGGCCGGCGAGCCGCACGCGTCGCAGCGCTGCGGGACGCGCTCGCGATGCCCGCAGTGATGGCAGGCGACGGCATGCTCGGCCCGGTGCAGCACGAGCGCGACGTCGCACTGCGGGCACTCCCAGACTTTGCCGCACGCCCGGCAGGTGAGGAAGTTCGACCAGCCGCGCCGGTTGAGCAGCAGGATCGCCTTGCGCGCGTCGCCCAGCGCGCGGCGCGCGTCGGGGTGCAGCGGGTGACGGGCGCCGCGCATGTCGAGCACCTGCACGGGCGGCAGCGGCCGGCTGCCGACGCGCTCCGAGAGCGTCAGCCGGGCGAGCCGGTGCCAGCTCTCCGGGCGCGGCGTGGCCGATCCGGCCAGCAGCCGCTGCCCGGATCTCGGCCCGTCCGTGCCGGCGCCGTCGATCCCGGCACGCCACTCCGCCACGCGGCGGGCGTCATAGCGCGGGTCGCCTTCGTGCTTGTAGGACGAGTCGTGCTCCTCGTCGATCACGATCAGCCCGAGGTCGGCGACCGGCGCGAAGACCGCCGAGCGCGGGCCGATCGCGACGCGCGCCTCGCCGCTGCGCAGCCGCCGCCACTCGTCGTAGCGCTCGCCCTCGCCGAGGGCGGAGTGCAGCAGCGCGACGGTGTCCCCGAAACGCGCCTGGAAGCGACCGACCGTCTGCGGGGTGAGCGCGATCTCGGGCACCAGCACGATCACTCCCTCGCCGCGCTCGAGCGCCGCGGCCGCCGCGCGCAGGTAGACCTCGGTCTTGCCCGAGCCGGTGACGCCGTGCAGCAGCCAGGCGCCGCCACGCTCGACCTCCGCGAGCGCGCGCCTCTGCTCGGCGGTCGGTTGCACCGGCTGGTCGGCGCGGGCGTCGGTGAGCGGCGCGCGCCGCCGCGCGCGCGGCGCGATCGCCACCAGCCCGCGGCGCTCGAGCCGCCGCAGCGCAGCGAGGTCGCCGCCCGCGACGCGCGGCAGTTCCTCGAGCAGCGCGCGCTGGCCGGCGGTCAGCCGCTGCCCGTCCTCCGGCGCGACCGTCCGTGCCGCCCACAGCTCCATCCGCGGCCGGCCTCGCGGCGGCAGCACCAGCGACAGTGCCCGCGCGGGGGTGGAGCAGTACTCCGCCGCCATCCAGAGCGCGAGCTCGACCAGCTCGGGCGGCACGGAGTCCGCGCGCACGGCCGTCGGCGTCACGAGCTTGCCGTCCGGCACGCCGGTCGTCTCGGAGAAGCCGGTCACGACCCCGTCGAGCGCCTGGCGCCCGAACGGGATCCGCACGATCGAGCCGACCTGCAGCGGCGCGGCCGGCAGCGCGTAGTCGAACGGCCCAGCCAACCGGCGGGTGGTGGTGAGTGGCTCGACACGCGCGATCACGGCCGCATGACGCTAGCGGCGCCGCCGCGGCCACGGATACGCTCGCCCGCGTGGACCGGATCCTGTTCGGCGACAACCTCCCGCTGCTGCGCGCAGAGCCCGCCGCTTGCGCCATGCTGGCCTACCTGGACCCGCCGTTCAACACCGGCCGGCGCCAGCTGCGCCGGACGCTGGAAACGGTCGCGGACGCAGGCGGCGACCGCACGGGCTTCGGCGGCCGCCGCTACGCGACGCGGCTGCTCGAGCAGTCCTCCTACCGCGACGCGTTCGACGACTACCTCGGGTTCCTCGAGCCGCGCTTGCGCGAGGTGCGCCGGCTGCTGGCCCCCGAGGGCACGCTCTACCTGCACGTCGACTACCGCGAGGCGCACTACTGCAAGCTGCTGCTCGACGAGCTGTTCGGCCGCGAGTGCTTCCTCAACGAGCTGATCTGGGCCTACGACTACGGCGCCAAGCCGCGCCGCCGCTGGCCGGCGAAGCACGACACGATACTGGTCTACGTCAAGGACCCCGAGTGCTACCTGTTCGACTGCGATGCGGTCGACCGCGAGCCCTACATGGCCCCCGGGCTGGTGACGGCGGAGCAGCGCGAGCGCGGCAAGCGCGCGACCGACACCTGGTGGCACACGATCGTCTCGCCCACGGGGAGCGAGAAGACCGGCTACCCGACGCAGAAGCCGGAGGGGATCGTGCGCCGCATGGTGCAGGCGTCCACGCGGCCCGGTGACCTGTGCTTGGACCCGTTCGCCGGCTCGGGGACGCTCGGCGCCGTCGCGGCGGCGCTCGGCCGCCGCTACCTGCTGATCGACGAGTCGCCCGAGGCGCTGCGCGTGATGCGCGCACGGCTCGGCCAGAACGCGGCCTCGGCCTCGCCGAGCGGCGTCGCCGGCGGGGCGCCGGCGTAGTACTCGCGCGCGATCGCGTTCCAGTCGGCGCAGCCTCGCAGCTCGCCCAGCGCCGACAGCACCAGCCCCTCCATGCGTCGCAGCAGCAGCGCCTGCGGCGGCAGCGTCTGGCGGCGCATCTGCGCGAACCAGGGCGAGCGCGGGCCGCTCGTGGAGTCGATCAGCTCGGCGACGTACGCCGGTGACAGGCGGCGCTCGCCCGGCGTCAGGTACCACTCCCCCATCGCCGCCACCTGCGCGAGCAGCTCCTCCGGGTCGAAGTCGTCGGGCTCGGGCAGATAGCCGAGGTCGGCCAGCACGGCGTGAACGCCCTGCGCATCGCCGGCGTCGACCGCAACCGCGACCGCCGCCTCGCGGTCGAGATAGTCGCGGCCCAGCACGCGCATCAGGCCGAAGTCGAGGAAGCCGACGCGGCCGTCGCCGAGCCGCAGGTAGTTGCCCGGGTGGGGGTCACCTGAGACCCGGCCGGTGTGGTACACGAGCCCGAAGTAGAAGCGGAAGACGATCTCGGCGAAGTGGTCGCGGGTCGGCTCGTCGAGCGCCTTGACGGCCTCGAAGCGCGCGCCGGTCAACAGGTCGGTGACGAGCACCCGCCGGCTCGACAGCTCGGTATGGACCTCCGGGACGTGCGCGAAGGGGTGCCCGCGGTGGGCGCGCGCGACGGCGCGCTGGTTCTGCGCCTCGAGCTCGTAGTCGAGCTCCTCGGCGATTCGCTCGCGCAGCTCCGCATAGACCGCCTTGACGTCGAGGCCGGGCGCGAGCCGCTTGACGAGCGGCAGCAGCAGCGTCAGGTTGCGCAGGTCCGTGTCGACGGCCTCGGCGACGCCCGGGTACTGAACCTTGACCGCGACGGGGTCGCCCGCGAGCGTCACGGCGCGGTGGACCTGGCCGATCGACGCCGCGGCGAAGGCGTCCTCCTCGAAATCGGAGAAGACGGTCGACGGCTTCCCGCCCAGCTCCTCGCGCAGCAGCTTCTCGACCTGCTTGAACGGCAGCGGGGGGACGTCGTCGCGCAGCTTGCCCAGCGTCTGCTTGAACTGCTCGCGCTCCTCCGGTGGCAGCGCCGTGAAGTCGATCGTGGAGAGCACCTGACCGACCTTCATCGCCGCGCCGCGCATCTGGCCGAGCTGCTCGACGAGCTCGCGCGCCAGCGCCGCCGCGCGCTCGCCGGTGGCGGCGTCAGCGCGCTCGGGCGAGCGCACGACGTTGGCCGCGCGCGTGCCGACCCAGCGCGCTGACTGGCCCGCGACCAGGCCGCCGAGGCGCGCCGAGCGCGAGATGCGCGAGGTGGGCGGCTGCTCAGGCATGACATCCAAGGCTACGAGGCGCCCGCAACGGCGCCGTGCCGACACGCCCTAGGCTGCGCCCGGTGATTCGTGCCTTCGGCCCCGGCCGCGTCAACCTGATCGGCGAGCACACGGACTACAACGGCGGCCTGGCGCTGCCGTTCGCGATCGACCGCGGCGTGACGGTCGAGGCGGAGCCGCTCGACGGCGGCGAGATCCGCGCCGAGGCGCTCGATCTCCGCGAGACCGACGCCTTCGCCGCTGACGACCCGGGGCGCGCCGGCGGCTGGCGCGCATTCGTGCGTGGCACGGTCGCCGAGCTGCGCACCGCCGGGGTCCAGATCCAGGGCGCGCGGCTGGTGTTCACCGGCGACGTCCCGCAGGGCTCGGGGCTCTCGTCCTCCGCCGCGCTGGAAGCGGCGCTCTGTCTCGCGTTGATCGCCGTCGCAGGCGCCGACGAGCCCGACCGCACCGAGCTGGCCAAGCTCTGCTCGCGCGTCGAGAACGACTGGGTCGGCGCCGAGACCGGGCTGCTCGACCAGCTTGCCGCGCTGCGCTGCGAGCCGGGCGCGGCGCTGCGGATCGACTTCGCGACGCTCGCGCTGCGCCCCGTGCCGCTCACGCTGGGTGACTGGCGGCTCGTGACGCTCGAGTCCGGCGCGCAACACGAGCACGCGGAGAGCGGCTACAACGAGCGCCGCTCCGAGTGCCGGGCGGCCTGCGAGGCGCTCGGAGTCGCGCAGCTCGCGGACGCCGATCCGGAGGCCGCGGAGCGGCTGCCGGAGCCGCTGCGGCGCCGCGCGCGGCACGTGCTGTCGGAGAACGAGCGCGTCGACGCGATGGTCGCTGCGCTCGAGACCGGCGACCTCGAGCAGGCAGGGCGGCTGCTGGACGCCTCGCACGCCAGCCTGCGCGACGACTACGACGCGAGCGTCGCCGCGGTCGAGGAGACCGTCGCGGCGCTGAGGCATGCGGGCGCGGCCGGCGCGCGCATGGTCGGCGGCGGCTTCGGCGGCTCAGTGCTGGCGCTGATGCTCCCTGGAGCCGAGCCGCCGGAGGGGTCCGTGGAGGTCGCGCCGGGCGCCGCGGCGCGGCTGCTGTCAAGCGAAGCCGTGCCTACCCGGATTCGCCGCCGGTGAGAGCGCTGAGAGATCCCGTGCGCGCAAGGTCGCCGTAAGCGCGGGCGCTGGGCCGCACGACGCGGCGTAGGCCGTCGTCGCGATCGATCCCGATCATCCCGAACGTCGGACGGTAGCCCTCCGCCCACTCGAAGTTGTCGAACGACGACCAGTAGTGGAAGCCGCGCACGTCGACGCCGTCGGCGATCGCGCGCGCGACCTGCGCGAGATGCTCGCGCATGTAGCTGACGCGCTGGGCGTCGTCCGCGGCTGCGATGCCGTTCTCGGTCACGTAGACGGGGAGCCCGGAGCGCGCGGCGCTGACGATCGCGCGGTGCAGCCCTTCGGGGTGGATCTCCCAGCCCATCTGCGTCAGCGCCGAGCCCGGGGGCGCGGGTGCGAAGCCGCCGGCGGCGGCGGGGTCGACGCGCTGGCGCGAGTAGTACTGCACGCCGACCCAGTCGCCGGCCAGATCCTCGAGGTAGACGTCCTCCATCATCCGCTTCAGCTCGGCGCAGGCGGCGATGCAGGCCGGGTCCTGGGGCCGCGCGGGCTCATAGGCCGGCAGCTGCAGGCAGACGCCGGCCTGCGGGTCGCCCTTGCCTGACTTGACCGCGGCGACCGCCGCGACATGCGCCTCGATCAGGCGCCGCGTGACGCGCTCGAACTGGACCGGGTTGCGGAGCCCGGGCGGGAACAGGCCCTGGCGGTAACCCATGAACGCGACGATCTGCGGCTCGTTGATCGTCGCCGCGAACGGCATCAGGTCGCCGAGCGCGGCCACCACGCGCTCGGTGTAGCGCGCGAAGAGCTCGATCGCATTCGGCGCCAGCCAGCCGCCGCGCTCGGCCAGCCAGAGCGGCAGTGTGAAATGGTGCAGCGTCACGAACGGGGTC
>DASQMT010000234.1:0-3058 GCA_035645355.1 Solirubrobacteraceae bacterium
GCGAGGTCGCGGGCCTCTGGCAGCGCGGCTCCGTCGTGCGCTCGTGGCTCTGCGAGCTGGCCGAGCGGGCGTTCAAGGAGGAGGGCAACGACCTCGAAGGCCTCAAGGGCCACGTGTCCGACTCCGGCGAGGGCCGCTGGACGATCGTCGACGCGATCGACTTCGACGTCCCGACGCCCGTGATCACCGCCTCGCTGTACGCGCGCTTCTACTCGCGCGGCGAGGGCGACTACACGCACCGGGTGCTGGCGGCGCTGCGCAACCAGTTCGGCGGTCACGCGGTCGAGCGGGCGGCCGGGAGCTGAGCCTGATGGCCGTCGAGACGCGCCCGAGGACCGACTCCAACCCGCTCGTCGAGGGGCTCGAGCGGCTCCCCGTCCCGGCGACCACGCTCGTCATCTTCGGCGCGACCGGCGACCTCGCGCACCGCAAGCTGCTGCCCGCGCTCTACAACCTCGCGCACGAGGGCGCCCTGCCAGAGCGCTTCAAGCTGATCGGGGTCGCACGACGCGAGAAGGGCCACGAGAACTTCCGCGAGGAGACGCGCACGTCGATCGAGAAATTCTCGCGTCGCGAGCCCGACGAGCAGGTGCTCGCCGGGCTGCTCGAGCACGTCGACTACATCGCGTCGAACTTCGACGATCCGGCGGGCTACAAGCTGCTCGCGGAGGCGCTCGACAAGCTCGACGCGGAAGCCGGCCAGCCCTACTGCCGCGACTTCTACCTCTCGACGGCGCCCGAGTTCTTCCCCGTGATCGTCGAGCAGCTCAAGCTGGCCGGGCTCCACCGCCACGGGAAGGCGGACGTGCGCGTGATCATCGAGAAGCCGTTCGGCACCGACCTGCAGTCGGCACGCGCGCTGCAGGGCGTGGTCTCCGACTCCTTCCGCGAGCGCCAGGTGTTCCGCATCGACCACTACCTGGGCAAGGAGACGGTCCAGAACGTGATGGCGTTCCGGTTCGCGAACATGATGTTCGAGCCGATCTGGAACCGCAACTACATCGACCACATCCAGATCACCGCCGCCGAGGATCTCGGGATCGGCACCCGCGCCGGCTACTACGACCAGGCGGGCGCGCTTCGCGACCTGGTCCAGAACCACATGCTGCAACTCGTCGCGCTCACCTGCATGGAGCCGCCGGCGACGTTCGAGGCCAACAAGGTGCGCGACGAGAAGGTCAAGGTGCTGACGGCGATCACGCCGCCCGACCCGTCCGAAACCGTGCGCGCTCAGTACACCGCGGGGACCGCCGGTGGGGAGGACGTCCCGGGCTATCTCGAGGAGGAGGGCGTCCCGGACGACTCGCACACGGAGACGTACGCGGCGCTGAAGCTGGAGGTGCACAACTGGCGCTGGGCGGGCGTTCCGATCTACCTGCGCACGGGCAAGCGGCTCGCGCGCAAGGTCACGGAGATCGCCGTGCAGCTCAAGCCGGTGCCGCACCTGGCGTTCCAGTCGCAGGGCTCGGTCGGCGTGCAGCCCAACCAGCTGATCCTGACCGTGCAGCCCAACGAGGGCGTCTCGCTCTCGCTGGGGGCCAAGATCCCGGGCTCGCGCATGCGCATCCGCCCCGTGAACATGGAGTTCCTCTACGGCAGCGCGTTCATGTCGCAGTCGCCCGAGGCCTACGAGCGCCTCATCCTGGACGCGATGCGCGGCGATGCCACGCTGTTCACCCGCAACGACGAGGTCGATGCACAGTGGTCGATCATCGATCCGGTGCTCGAGGCCTGGCACGGCGCGGACGACCGGCCGCTGCCCTCCTATGAGGCGGGCGCGGCGGGACCGGCTGACGCCGACGGGCTGTTCGCGCCCGGGCGGGAGTGGCGCAAGCTGTGAGCGAGGACGTCTGGAGCGAGCGCGACACGACGCCGAGCGCGATCGAGGCGGCGCTGCGCGACCTGCTCGCGCGGCGCTACCACGAGGACCACTCGTTCGTGCCCGCGCGCGTGATGAACCTCGTCGTGATCCTCGATCGTGAGTTCCGGGGGGAGATCGAGAACCGCCTCGCGCGCGTCGGCCGCTACCACCCGTCGCGGCTGGTGATCGCCGCGGTCGAGGAGCGGCGCACGCAGCTGGACGCGTGGGCGACGGTCGCCGCGGAGGACGCCAAGCACGAGCCGGGGCATATCGCGATCGGCCGTGAGCGGATCGAGGTCGACATCGGCCCGCACCACCTCGGCCACCTCGACTCGATCGTCGACCCGCTGCTGGTCTCCGACCTGGCGACGATGGTCTGGGCGCCGCACGGTCACCGCGAGGGCGTCGACGCCTTGCGCCGGCTGGCCAACATCGTCCTGGTCGACACGCAGGACGAGCCGGAGGTCGCCGCGGCATTCGAGCGCGTGAGCGAGCTGATCGCGTCGGCCTACGTCGTCGACCTCGCGTGGCTGCGGTCGACGCCCTGGCGCGAGCGCATCGCAGCGTCGTTCGACCCGCCCGCGATGCGCAGCGCGCTCGGCGCGATCGACAAGGTCGTCGTGCGCCACGAGCCCGACTCCGCCGCTGCGGCGCTGCTGCTCTGCGGCTGGCTCGTGTCGCGGCTGGACTGGCGCCCTGGGGTGCTCACCCGCAGCGGTGAGCAGCTCGCCGGTCATTGCCGCGCGCGCCGCGGTGAGGTCGCGCTCGAGCTGCGGCCCGAGCCGACCGGGTCGCCCGGCCTGGGTGGCGTCACGATCGAGATGGCGTCCGGCGAGGCGGTCTCGCTCGACCGCGGCCCCGGCGGCCTGCGCGCCGTGCGGCGTGCGCGCGACGGCGAGCGGCAGTCATGGACGGTGCTCGGCGCCTCGCGCGGCGAGTCGGGCATCCTCGGCGAGGGGGTGCGCCAGGCGCTGCTGCGCGATCCGACCTACGAGCCGGCGCTCGAGGCCGGCCGGGTCCTGGCCGGGAGCGGCGCGTGACGCCGACCGACATCCGCGTCGTGGACGACCCCGCCGCCGAGGTGGCGCGCCTGCTCGTAGACGTCGCCTGCGCGGGCGGGCAGATCGCGCTCTCGGGCGGCTCGACGCCGCAGCGCGCATACGAGATCGCCTCCCAGACCGACGCCGACCTCAGCGC
>DASQMT010000235.1:0-3866 GCA_035645355.1 Solirubrobacteraceae bacterium
CGAGCGAAGCCACGCTGCCGCGCACGTACAGGCGCGCCTCGTAGATCGAGTCGCCGAGCGCGTCAGCCGCGTCGCCGCAGACGACGAGCGCCCCCTTCTGCGCCATGAACGCGCTCATGTGGCCGACCGAGCCGGCAACCACGATCTGCACCCCCTTCATCGAGATCCCGCAGCGCGCCGATGCGTCGCCGTGCACCACGACGAGGCCCCCGCGCCCGGTCGCCGCGCACGACTGGCCAGCGTAGCCGTCGACCTCGACGGTGCCCGACATGATGTTCTCCGCCAGCCCGACGCCCGCGTTGCCGTGAACGCGCACGGTTGCCTGCGCGTTCATGCCGGCGCAGTAGTACCCGACGTGCCCGTCGACGTCCACCTCGATCTCGGCGTCGATCCCTACGGCGACCGCGTGCGCGCCGTTCGGATGCGCCACGCGCCAGCGGGGCGCCGGATCGGGCGCGTGCAGCCGCAGGTTGAGATCGCGCAGCGGCGTCTCGGCCAGGTCGACGGCCTCGATCGGGGGGGCGACCGCCATCAGACCTGCGCGTGCTCCCACGAGTACACGCGGGCGGGCTCGGGCTCCCAGACGGTGGCCGAGTCGGCGCCCGGCAGCACCGAGATCGCGCGGTACTCGGACGCCATCGCGACCCAGTCGTCGTTCTCGGCCATCACGGCCGGCTTGCACGCGATCGGGTCGCGCAACACCGCAAAGCCGTCAGCCGTCCCGACCGCGAAGGTGTAGAAGCCGTCGAGCTCGTCAAGGCAGCGCTCGAGCGCCGCCTCCAGCGTGTCGCCCTCGCGCAGCCGCCACTCGAGGAAGCCGGCCGCCACCTCCGTGTCGTTCTCGGTCTGGAAGAGGATGCCCTCGCGCCGCAGCATCCGGCGCAGGCGGTTGTGGTTCGAGAGCGAGCCGTTGTGCACCAGGCACAGGTCCAGGCCGGTGGAAAACGGGTGCGCGCCCGCGGTCGTCACGCGCGACTCGGTCGCCATGCGCGTGTGCCCGAGGCCGTGCGATCCGCTCATGTCCGCGAGGCCGAAGCGCTCGACGAAGTGGCGCGGGTCGCCCTCCTCCTTGAAGATCTCGATCCGCTGCCCGGCGCTCATGATGCGCAGGTCGGGACGCTCGGCCCGCAGCCGCGCCTCCACCTCCGCGGCCTCGCCCTCGAGCACCACGACGGCGTGGCTCGCGTACACGGTCGCGTCGCCGAGCGCCGTCCAGTCCTCGGCCGGGTCCGCGGAGAACAGCGACAGCTTGGTCGAGCCGGCGGGCGCGGCGTCGCGATAGAGCGCGACGCCCGCGGAGTCGGGGCCGCGGTCGGCCATCTGGCCGAGCATCGCGCCGAGGTGCGCGCCGAGACGCTCCTCGATCTCCGGCGACTTGGCGAACAGTCCGACTATTCCGCACATGGCTAGAAGAGCTGCAGGTAGCGGTCGATCTCCCACGGCGTGATCTGCTCGTGGGCCGCCTGGACCTCGCGCCGCTTGCACTCGGCGAAGTAGTCGATGTAGTCGCGTCCGGGCAGCCCGCCGAGCGCGGTGCGCAGGACGTCGTCGGCCTCGAGCGCGCGGACCGCGTCGAGCAGGTTCTCGGGCAGCGTGTCGATCCCGAGCTGCTTGCGCTGCTCCGGCGTCGACTCGTAGAGGTTCATCGAGTTGGGGTCGCCCGGGTCGAGCTCGCGCTCGATGCCGTCGAGCCCGGCGGCGAGGATCACGGTCGCCGCGAGGTAGGGATTGCAGGAGCCGTCGACCGTGCGGTCCTCCATGCGACCCGGCGCCGGCACGCGCAGCATCTGGGTGCGGTTGTTGTCGGCGTAGGAGACGTACACCGGCGCCCAGGTCGCGCCCGAGCGCGGATCGCCCACCTTCAAGCGCTTGTAGGAGTTGACCGTCGGCGCGGTGACCGCGATGTACGCCTGCGCGTGGGCGAGCAGTCCGCCGAGGAAGTGGTAGCCCTGCTTGGACAGGCCGAGCCCGCGCGGATCGTCGCCCTCACCCGTGGCGAAGACGTTGCGGTCGCCCTCCCAGAGGCTCATGTGGAAGTGCGCGCCGTTGCCCGTCAGGTGGCTGAAGGGCTTCGGCATGAACGTCGCCAGCAGCCCGCGCTCCTGCGCGAGCGATTCGACCATGTAGCGGAAGAAGATCGCCCGGTCGCAGGTCACGAGCGCGTCGTCGAACTGGAAGTTCTGCTCGAACTGGCCGTTGGCGTCCTCGTGGTCGGTGGCGTAGTGGCCCCAGCCGAGCGTGTCGACATGCCGCGCCACCTCGGTGACGAAGCCGAGGTTGCGCGTCAGCGCGCGCATGTCGTAACAGGGCTGCTCGAGGTCGTCGAGCGGGTCGGCGAGCTCGATCGTGCCGTCCTCGCGCTTGCGCACGAGAAAGTACTCGAGCTCGCAGCCGATCTTGAAGTCGAAGCCGAGCTCCTTGGCCCGCGCGAGCTGGTTGCGCAGGATCGTGCGCGGGCAGAACGGCCACTCCTCGCCCTCGACCGTGATGTCGCATGCGAAGCGGGCGATGCCCGGCTTCCAGGGCAGCAGCGTCAGCGTGCGCGGGTCGGGCATCGCGGCGATGTCCGGGTCGTGCGGTCCCTGGCCGATGTCGCCCGCCGCGAACCCGGCGAATCCGGCGCCGTCCTCGAACAGGCCCTCGAGGTGGCTCACCGGCACGAGCTTGGCGCTCGGCTTGCCGTGCATGTCGACGAACTGCGCGAACACGAACTCGACGCCGCGCTCGTCGAGGTCGGCGCGGAGCTGCGCCGGGGAAGGGGTCGTCTCGGTGGCCATAGTGGGCTGTCATATAGCGGCGTGCAGCATCGGCCAGCAATGGCTTCGGTGGCCGGACCTGCGATCAATAGGGTGTGCGATGTGCACATAGGCACCTCCGATGAAGCGGTCACGCTGCGCGCGGTCATCAGCACCGTGTTCTCGACGCTCGAGATCGACGAGGTGCTGGCCGGCGTCGTCGACATCGCGACCGAGGCCACCGGCTGCCATGCCTGCCTGATCTATCTGCTGGAGTCCGATCGGCTCGTGCTGCGCGCCGCCTCCCCTGTGCACAGCCAGTTCGTGGGGCGGATCGAGATGGAGCTCGGCGAGGGTGTGACGGGCTGGGTCGCGCAGCACAGGGAGGCAGCGCTGATCCGCGACAGTGCCTTGCGCGACCCGCGCATGCGCTACTTCCCGGAGCTCGAGGAGGAGCGCTGGCAGTCGATGGCTGCGGTTCCCGTGACCGCGCGCGCAGGCGACGTGATCGGCGTGATCGTGCTGCACACCGCGGCGCCGCGCGAGTTCACCGAGGAGGACGTGGAGCTGCTCACCCACACCGCGACGCTCGTCGGCGGCGCGATCGAGGACGCACAGCTCTACCAGGAGGCGCGTGAGCGCGTCGCCGCGCTGACACAGCTTGCCGAGGTGTCCCAGATGCTCGCCGCGGCGACCCGGCATGAGCGCCTGCACGAGGCCGCGACAGCGGGTGCCCGCGCGCTGCTGCAGGCGGACCTGTGCCAGCTGTTCCGGCTCGAGCCCGACGGGAGCGAGCTGCGCCTCGCCGCATCGGACCCGCCGCAGGCGCCAGGCCCGCGGCCGCAGGGCGGCGCGCTGCTGCTCGAGTTGCTCGCGCGCGGGCGCCACGGCGGTTCCAGCCGCGACCTCTGGCCCGGCCACGAGGGCGCCGCGCTGCTCACGACGCCGCTGGTCGCCTCCGACGAGCACCTCGGCCTGCTGTGCGTGTTGCGCCCCGGGCGCTTCGGCGCCGGCGACGAGGAGCTCCTGCGCGCGCTCGCCGACCAGACGGCGATGGGATTGGAGCGCGCCGAGCTGATCGCGCGGCTGACGGCGCGCGACCGCGTGAAGGACATGTTCGACGCGCTCGCC
>DASQMT010000236.1:0-3526 GCA_035645355.1 Solirubrobacteraceae bacterium
GGGCTCGTCAACTGCCACCACCACCTCTACCAGTCGGCGACGCGCGGGCTCGCCCAGCAGTCGACGCTGTTCGAGTGGCTCGTCGAGCTGTATCCCGTCTGGGCGCGGATCGACGAGGAGGTCGAGTGGGCGGCGGCGCGCGCCGGCCTTGCGGCGCTCGCGCGCTCGGGCTGCTCGACCTCCACCGACCATCACTACGTCTTCCCCGCGCACGCCGGCGACCTGCTCGCGGTCGAGGTCGAGGCGGCCGCCTCGATCGGCCTGCGCTTCCATCCCTGTCGCGGCTCGATGGACCTCGGCCAGTCCGGCGGCGGGCTTCCGCCCGACGCGGTCGTCGAGGACCGCGACTTGATCCTGGCCGCCTCGGAGGCCGCGATCGACCGCTTCCACGATCCGCGCCCGGGCGCGATGGTGCGCGTCGCGCTCGCCCCCTGCTCGCCGTTCTCGGTCACCGGCGAGCTGATGCGCGACGCGGCGGAGCTGGCGCGCCGGCGCGGCGTCCGCCTGCACACGCACCTCGCCGAGACGCTCGACGAGGAGCGGTTCTGCCGCCAGCGCTTCGGCGTGCGGCCGGTCGAGTACCTCGAGAGCCTGGGCTGGCTGGGCGGCGACGTCTGGCTTGCCCATTGCGTGCACCTGTCCGGCGACGAGGTCCGGCGCTTCGGCGCCACGGGCACCGGCGTCGCCCACTGCCCGAGCTCGAACGCGCGGCTCGGCGCGGGCATCGCGCCGGTCGCGGCGCTCGTCGGCGCCGGGGCGCCGGTAGGCCTCGGGGTCGACGGTGCCGCCTCCAACGAGGCCGGGGAGCTGGCGCCGGAGCTGCGCCAGGCGCTGCTCTTCGCCCGTCTGGCCGGCGGACCAGGGGCGATGACGGCGCGCGAGGCGCTGGCGCTGGGCACGATTCACGGCGCCCGCTGCCTCGGCCGCGACGACGAGCTCGGCTCGCTCGAGCCCGGCAAGCTCGCCGATCTGGCGCTCTGGCGGCTCGACGGCCTCGATCACGCCGGGATCGAGGATCCCGTCGCGGCGCTCGTCCTCGGCGCGCCGCGACCGGTCGAGCTGCTGCTGGTCGGCGGCCGCGCGATCGTGTCGGGCGGCGAGCTGCACACGGTCGGCGAGGAAGGTCTGGCGCACGACCTCGAGCGGGCGAGCCGCCGGCTGGCGGGTACGGTCGAGGCGACCGCATGACGATTCCCGCGACCCCGACCCGCGAGCGCACCGCCGCGCCCGTCCAGCGCCCGAACGAGATCGGCGTGACGACGACGCGCATCGACGGGATCCCGAAGGTCCGGGGCGAGTTCGAGTTCTCCTCGGACATGCGCATGGACGGGATGCTGTGGGGCGCGACGTTGCGTAGCCCGCACCCGCGCGCGGACATCTGGGCGATCGACATCGGGCCCGCGCTGGCGCTCCCGGGGGTCCACGCCGTGCTCACGCACGCGGACGTGCCCGGGCGCAAGGTGTACGGCATGGAGATCCCGGACCAGCCCGTGCTGGCCTGGGACCACGTCCGCTACCAGGGCGAGGCGATCGCGATCGTGGCGGCCGACCACCCCGAGACCGCGCGCCGCGCGGTGGCCGCGATCGAAGTCGAGTACGAGGTGCTCGAGCCGCTCGTCGACGCCGAGGCGGCGATGGCGCCGGACGCTCCGCGCCTGCACCTCTCCGGCAACGTCCTGCGCCACGTGGGCATCAACCACGGCGACCCCGAGGCGACCGCCGAGGTGGTCGTGACCGGCGAGTACGAGGTCGGGATGCAGGACCAGGCCTTCCTCGGCCCCGAGTCGGGCCTCGCGGTGCCCGACGGCGAGGGCGGCATCGACCTCTACATAGCGACCCAGTGGCTGCACGTCGACCGCGACCAGCTCGCGGAGAGCCTCGACCTGCCACCCGAGAAGGTGCGTCTGACGCTCGGCGGCGTCGGCGGCGCATTCGGCGGCCGTGAGGACCTGTCGATGCAGATCCACGCGTGCATGCTCGCGCTGCACACCAACCGTCCGGTGAAGATCGCCTACAACCGCGAGGAGTCGTTCTTCGGCCACGTGCACCGGCATCCGTGCCGAATGCGCTACGAGCACGGTGCCGGGCGCGACGGCCGGCTGATCTACGTGCGCGCGCGCGTGGTGCTCGACGGCGGCGCCTACGCGTCGAGCTCGACAGCGGTGTGCTCGAACGCGGCCTGCTTCGCTGCGGGGCCTTACGACGTGCCCAACGCGCGGCTCGACGCTTACGTCACCTACACGAACAACCCGCCCTGCGGCGCGATGCGCGGCTTCGGGTCGGTGCAGGTCGCGATCGGCCACGAGGCTCAGATGGACAAGCTCGCCGCTGCACTGGACATGGACCCGGTCGAGCTGCGGATCCGCAACGCGCTGCGGCCGGGAAGCCGCCTGCCGACAGGCCAGGTCGTCCCCGAGCCGGCGCCGGTCGCCGAGCTGCTCGAGCGGTTGCGCGCGATGCCGCTGCCGCCGGCCGCAGCGCCTGCCGGCGACGGCCGCGACCTGCGCGAGCTGCCCGGCGGCGTGTCGAACACGACCCACGGCGAGGGCGTGCGCCGTGGCGTCGGCTTCGGCCTCGGCTTCAAGAACGTAGGCTTCTCCGAGGGCTTCGACGACTACTCGACCGCGCGCGTCCGGCTCTCGCTCGACGGCGGCGAGCCGCTGGTCGAGGTCCACACCGCTGCCGCCGAGGTCGGCCAGGGCGTCGTCACGGTGCAGGCGCAGATCGCCCGCACCGAGCTCGGCGCCGAGCGCGTCGCCGTGCTGGCGGCCGACACGCGCGTCGGCTCCGCCGGCTCGAGCTCGGCCTCGCGCCAGACCTACGTCACCGGCGGCGCGGTCAAGGCGGCCTGCGAGGCCGTCCGCGAGCGCCTGGAGGCGCTCGCCGAAGAGCGCGGCGTGGCGGCCGAGCCCGCCGCCGTGCTCGCCGAGGGCGAGGCGATCGAGGAGACCGTCGAGTGGCACCATCGCGAGACGTTCCCGCTCGACGAGGACGGCCAGGGCGACGCCCACATGCAGTTCGCGTTCTCCGCCCACCGCGCCGTCGTCGACGTCGACACAGAGCTCGGGCTCGTGCGCGTGGTCGAGCTCGCGACGACGCAGGAGGTCGGCAAGGCGATCAATCCGCAGGCGCTGATGGGCCAGATCGAAGGCGGCACGGCGCAGGGCCTCGGCCTGGCGCTGCTCGAGGAGCTCCAGCTCTCCGAGGGCAAGGTGCTCAACGCCTCGTTCACGGACTACCTGCTGCCGACGGTGCTCGACATGCCGCCGATGCGGATCGAGATCCTGGAGCATGCCGACCCCGAGGCGCCCTACGGCCTCAAGGGAGTCGGCGAGCCGCCCAACATCTCGACGCCGCCGGCTGTCGCCGCCGCGCTGCGCGCCGCGACCGGCCGCGAGCTGCCGCGCCTGCCGGTGCGGCCCGAGCACATCGTCGGACTCGAAGGGCGGTGACTCAGCGATGCCCGCATACAACCGCGCGCCGCTGAGCGCCGAGCTGACGGTCGGGGGCGGCGTTGTTCAGCTCG
>DASQMT010000237.1:0-18623 GCA_035645355.1 Solirubrobacteraceae bacterium
CGCCAGCTCGACGCTCGACGCGACTGTCGGACGGCCGAGTGCCTTGTCCTCTGGAGTCTGGGCCATGGCCGCGGCCGCGGTCGTTCCCAGCCAGACGAGGACCAGCAACGCCGCGATCACCGGGGGCCAGAAACGCACGCGAAGGGACTAGCCGCCCGCGCGCTCCGCCTAACACGCGAGCGCGCCGCATGTCCGCGCGTGGACATTCGCCGGCCGCCATCGTCCGGTCACTACTCTGCGACCGCGGCCCACGTGAGTCCCTCGATCGGGCGCACTGGGTCGTACACCGAGCATGGTCTCTGGCGTACCGAGAGCTCGCTAGTCGCCCAGCGCACGGGGTGGCGGACGGCCGATGAACGCTTCAAGCGCCACCCACGCCGCCTCATGAGCGAGCGGGCCAAGGCGCAATGTGGTGCCGCCCAGTGCGCTCTCTTGCACCGTCGCGCGCAGATTGAGTTTCTCGAGCTTTCGCGCCTGATACTCGGCGCGCTGCGCGCCCGTGGCGCCCTCGTAGTGTGCGTCCAAGCCGAACCGACCGCCTTCTACCGGCCAGACCGAAAGCTGATCGGGCGCCCAAGTGGGTCCGGTCTCGGCCGGCAGCGCCGTGTAAGCGACCATATCCGCGCGAGCGTCGCGCTCGCTGATGCTGCGCCGTGCCGACCACGACCGGTCTGGCGGCGGCAGGGGCTCGTCATTCGGGGGGCCGGGCTGGGCACGTCTGCGCCGAGGGCTCACCGATTCACCGTAACGTCCCGCGCACATCGGGTCGTGGCGCGTTCTGGGCCGCGCGACAGGAGAGGCCGGCAACGGGCGCTGCGTGGAGGGGGCCGGGCGGCGGCGAAGGAGGGAAGCCTGCCGCCCGGCCTCTTGGACGCTGAGCGGCAGTGCCACCATGGCGCCGGCTACAAACGGCACTCGTCAGCCGCATGACCGCGCATAGTTCATCCGCGCGTACAGCCGCCGCTTTGAGCGGCCTGCGCTGGCACTAGCAGTCGTCGCAGCAGGGGTCGTCGGCGGTGTGGCGCACTGTGGCGGTGGATGCCAGCGGTGATGTGCAACCAGCGCAGCCTTCGCCTTGCCAGGCTTCGCGGCCTTCCTTGACGGCGACGAAGGCGATGAAGAGGCCGATGAGCGGGTCAAGCCACCACGCGCCGACCGCCGCGTTGGCGGCGAGCCCGACGAGGACGGCGGCGGCTTGGATGCCGCAGAGGATGTTCTGCGTGCCCTCACCGGTCGTGGCCGACGAGCCAAGGCGTTCGGCCAGCCGGTGCTTGGCCCTGCCGAGCAGCGGCATCAACACGGCGCTTGACGCCGTGAGCGCCATGCCGATGACGGTCACGTCGGCGTGGCCGCCCTCGATCAGCGTTCGCGTGCTCTCGATCAACACATACGGCGCGAGGATGAAGAACTGAATCGCGACGAGCTTCTGCGCTCGGTGCTCAGCCGTGTCTGAGAGTCGGCGAGAGCCGGTGAAGCGCCAGACGATTACCCCGGATGCGATGCCCTCGATGAAGGACGCGAGCCCCCAGCCGACGAGCGCGATCGACCCGGCGCTGACGCCCTGCCAGACGCCGACGCCGCCCTCGATCGCCATGTAGAACAGGCTCGCCCACGAGAGCAGGACTGCCAGACGGGCGGCACGCTCCCAGTCGGCGTCCCGCACCGGCGCGCTCGGCGCAACTGATGCCGAGGTCGCTGCCAGGGGCAGCTCGAAGTTGGCATCAGTGCTCATGCCGACATGCTGACTGAAGCCGGATGCCGTGATGCGACATCGCGAGACGCTCGTCGGGTCCGGTCACCCGCGGCCGCGCCGGGGTCGGTCGAGGCGGTTCAGGCGCCCGCACGGTTCGGTCAGTCGTAATAGCGGCGGGCGCTGGAGCCGACGCGCGTCACGTCGGTGCCGTACACGTGGATCGAGATCGCGGTCGTGGCGCCGGTGTTGTGCACGCGGTGGATATCGCCCGGTGGGGCGAAGCCGCTGACGTCGCCGACGTGGTTGTCGCCGCTGCCGGTCACGTTGCCGTCGGTGTCGAAGAGCTCCTCGTGCTCGACACCCCGGATGACGCCGAAGACGCACCACGTCACGTGATCATGGACGCGCGTGAACTGGCCGGGCCGCCACACCAGCGCGACGACCGAGAACGACCCGCCGGGCTCGACGTGCAACGTGTGGCTGCGGTAGCCGTCCGGCGAGCCGAGCCGCTGCTCGGCGGTCAAGACGTCCGGGGTGGGCAGGTGACGGCGCAGCCGGTCGGCGACGAGCTGCGCGGTCTCGGCCCAGTCGGCATGGCTGTCGACGGCGGTGCGGATAGCGGCGACCAGGGGGCCCAGCCTGCCGGCGGGGCGGATCAGGGTTGCGGTCATCCCTTGCAGCTTGCGTGCAAACGGCTCATACGTCCAATGCCAACTTTCGTATCAACCCATAGATAGAGTTGATGCATGCTGGATGTCAACCGCCTTCGCGTCATCGACGCCGTCGCGCGCCATGGATCGGTCACTGCCGCAGCCAAGGAGCTGCACTACTCGCAGCCGTCGGTCACGCATCACCTCACCCGGCTCGAGGCGGAGACCGGCGCGCAGCTGCTGCAGCGGGTAGGGCGAGGGATCCGGCTCACGCCGGCCGGGCAACTGCTGGCCGACCGCGCCGCCGAGATCATCGGCCGCATCGATGCCGCCGGCGCCGAGCTCTCCGCCCACGTCGGATTGCACGCCGGCCGTGTACGCCTCGCGGGCTTTGCCTCGGCGAACGGATCGCTCGTGCCGGCGGCGCTGGCGACGCTGGCGAACCGGCATCCGAGCCTGGAGATCAGCGTGACCGACACGCATCCGCTCGACGCGCTCGAGCTGCTGCGCACCGGCAAGGTCGAGGTCGCGATCATCTTCCGCTACGACGAGACGGAGCCCGAGCCCGTCGGGGTGCGCCTGCATCCCCTGCTCGACGATCCGGTCCACCTGCTGTCGACGCGTCGCGAGCCCGGGCTGGCCGGCTTGCGCGACGCGACATGGATCGCCGGCTGCGAGCGATGCCGCAGCCACCTGCTCTCCCTGTGCGCCGACGCCGGGTTCGAGCCCCGGATCGGCTACAGCTCCGATGACATGGTCGTGGTGCAGGCCTGGGTGGCCGCCGGTCTCGGGGTGGCGACCCAGACCGGGCTGGCACTGCGCGCCCACCGCATCGCCGGCGTGGTCGCGACTGAGCTCCCCGGCTCCGAGCGCCACATCTACGCCGCGACCTACGGCAAGCCGCCCGACCCGCCAGCCACCGCCGCCGTCCTGGCGGCCCTCGCCGGAGCCGCAACGTCCGCGCTCAGCGCCTCCGGCTAGAACCGGCACGCCCACATGGATCACGGACATGCGAGGATCGAGCCAGTGGATCCCGCGCCGATCGTCATCCCACCTGGCCAGGGTCACCGCGTCGGGAACGTGGAGTTCCTCGCCCGCACGGCGGACACCCCACGCTTCACCTTCGGCATCATCGAGATCGCTCCGGGCCGCGAGCTCGAAGCCCACGTCCACACCGACGAGGACGATGCGTTCTACATCCTCGAGGGCGAGATGACCTTCATCCTTGGCGAGCAGTGCGTAGCAGCGCCTCCGGGGACGTTCGTTCTCGTTCCACCCGGGATCGCGCATGGCTTTCGCAACGAGCAGACACGGCCGGTGCGGATGCTCAACATCCACGCTCCGGCAGGATTCGATCGACGCATCGGACTGGCCGACTAGACCGCTTGGACGGAGAGCCGGCGAGCGGCTGCGGGTTCGGTCAGCTCGTCGTGCGGCCCGCCGCCTCGGCGAGGACGGCCGCTCGCGCCTTGGCGATCGCGTCGACGGAGAGGTCCACGTCGGCCTCGGTCGTCGACCAGTTCGAGACGGAGATCCGGAGTAGCCGCTCGCCACGCCACGTGGTCGCACCGAGCCAGCAGGTGCCGTCCGCCTGCACCCGGCGCTCGACGCGATCCGTGAACTCGCCGTCTCCGACTCGGACCAGCACCTGGTTGAGCACCACGTCGTTCACGACGTCGACGCCCTCGAGCGCGTCAAGTCGCTCCGCGAAGCGGCGCGCCAGCCGGCAGCAGCGCTCGACGAGGTCCGCGATTCCCGCCCGGCCCAGCGAGCGGATCGCGGCCCACGTCGCGAAGCCCCGGGCGCGCCGGGACGACTCGGGGACGAAGTCGCCGCCTCCGAAGGTTCGCCCCGCCACCTGACCGGTCAAGTAGGAGGCGGTGTATGCCATGGCGGTCGCGTGGATGTTCGGATCGGCGCAGAAGACGTAGCCGGCGTCGTAGGGGACGTTGAGCCACTTGTGGCCATCGCAGGCCCACGAGTCGGCAAGCTCGAGCCCCTCGACGAGCGCATAGGTGCGCGGGCTCGCGGCCGCCCAGAGCCCGAAGGCGCCGTCGACGTGCAGCCAGGCGCCGGCCGCGCCGGCGGCGGCACCGATCGCCTTGAGGTCGTCGCAAGCGCCGGTGTTGACGTTGCCCAGTTGCGCGCACACGATCGTCGGCCCGGATGGCCCGGATGCGAGCGCCGCCGTGAGGGCGTCGGGATCCATCGCGCCGGCCGGAGTCGCCGGCACCTCCTCCAGCGCACGCTCGCCCAGACCGAGCAGCCGAAGCGACCGGTCGATCGTCGCGTGCCGCTCCGCCCCGGCCAGGACCCGCACCCGCGGCGCGCCGTGGAGGCCGTCACGCCCGACGTCCCAACCGTGCCGGTGCAGCACCTGCCAGCGCCCGGCGGCCAGCCCGCCGGTGTTGGCCGCCTGGCCGCCTGTGACGAAACCCACCGAGGCCGAAGCGGGGATGTGCAGCAGCTCCTTGAGCCAGCTCCCCGCCACGTCCTCGAAGGCCAGGGCGGCCGGAGAAAGCGCGGCGTTGAAGGCGCATTGATCCCAGCCGACCGCGAGCAGGTCCGCGAGGAGTGCGGCGTCCACCGATCCGCCGATCACGAAGCCGAAGTAGCGTGGTCCAGCCGACGCCAGCAGACCCGGCTGGGCGCCCGATACAAGCTCCTCGATGACCGCCTCAGCCGGGCTCGGACGCTGGGGAAGCGCCCGGGGAAGCGCCGCCGCGAGCTCCTCGCGACTCGAGCTCGGCGCCACCCCCGCCGCCGCGAGACCTTCGCGGTAATCCGCGATCAGCTCAACGGCCCGCTGCAGAGACTGACGAAGCTCGTCCATCGAGGCATCCTAAGTGCGGCGCCGTCCCAGCTGCTGAGCTCACAAGAGAGGCACGCGCTCCGTGCGCCGACGAGGCTGCCCGGAACGCCGAGCGCCCGCCACGAGGGCGGGCGCCGGGTGCGGTCGCGGTGAGGCTCAGGCCGGGGCGGGCGCCGCCTGCGACTCGTGCTCGAGCTTGGGCAGCCAATTCAGGCGCTTGGGCAGGTACCAGTTGCGTTCGCCCAGCAGCTTCATGCTGGCGGGCAGCAGGATGGCGCGGATGAGGGTCGCGTCGATCAGGATCGCCGCGGCCAGCCCGACGCCGATCTGCTTTGCGAGCTGGTCGCTGCCGAGCGCGAAGGAGCCGAACACGGCGACCATCACGAGCGCGGCGCTGGTCACTACCCCGGCGGTGCTCTTCAGGCCGTACGCGACCGCGTCGTCGTTGCTCATGCCGCGATTCACCGCTTCGCGGACGCGGCTGAGGATGAACACGTGGTAGTCCATCGAGAGGCCGAACAGGATCACGAACAGGAACAGCGGGATCCAGGGAGCGATGCCGCCGACCGACTGGAAGTCGAGCAGCCGCTCGCCGTGGCCGTCCTGGAAGACGAGCACGAGGATGCCGTAGGCGGCGCCGACGGACAGGAGGTTGAGGATGATCGCCTTGATCGGCACCACGATCGAGCGGAACGTGACCAACAGCAGGATGAATGCCAGGCCGAGGACGAACAAGAACACGACCGGCGCGCGCGCGGTGACCACGTCGGTGAAGTCCTTCGTGCCCGCAGTCACGCCGGTCACCGCAACTTCGGCGCCGCCCAGCCTGCCCACGGTGGCCGGTACGACCTCGGATCGCAGGACCTCGAGTGAGCGGTCCGAAGCGGCGTCGGTGCCGCTGCCCTTGACCGCGAGCGCGACGACAGCGACGGTCTTGTCAGGGCTGACCTCGACGCTGAAGGGCTCCGAGAGCTGGCCGGTGGCCAGCGCCCTGGCGCGCAGCTGCTCGATCGCGGCCTTGACGGGCGCGGCCGTGACGTCCGCGGCCTTGATCACGGTCGTGGCCGGAACCGCGCCGCCCGGGAAGGCAGCCTGGACGCGGTCGTAGGTCTGGATGACCGGCTGGCTGCGGGAGTAGCCGTCGAAGCCCGGCTGCTTGAGCTGGATGCCGAGCGCGGGGATGCAGAGGGCGACGAGTACGCCGCCGGCGATCAGCGTCGAGGCGAGCGGGCGCTTCAGGACGCGCGTGAGGACCGCATTCCAGACGCGCGACTCGCCCTTGGCCTTGTGGCGGCGCTTGGCGACGTAGGGCACGCGGCCCTTCTCCAGCCAGCCCTTCTGGCCGAGGAACGAGAGCATCGCCGGCAGGAAGGTCAGCGAGCCGAGCACGGCGGCGGCGACGACGAGCATCGTGGCGATGCCAAAGCCTACGAAGATCGGGTTCCCGGCGAACAGCAGCCCGGCCATCGCTGTCATCACGGTCATGCCCGAGATCAGCACCGCGCGACCCGACGTGGCGGCCGCGATCTCCAGCGCGCTTGCGACGGAGTGGCCGCGGTCGCGCTCCTCCATCATGCGGCGCGTGTAGAACATCGCATAGTCCACGCCGACGGCGAGCCCGATGATCACCACCAGGTCGGCCACGTCGGCCGGGAGCGCGTAGAGCTGGCTGACCGGTCCGAGCAGGCCGACGGTGCCCGCGACGGCGCTTGCGCCGAGCACCAGCGGGAGGCCGGCGGCGACGACCGCGCCGAACGCGACCAGCAGGATGATCAGCATCAGGCCGTAGGAGACGAGCTCCGACCGCTTGCCGTCGCTCGCGTCCTGCGCGACGATCTCCTTGGCCGCCGAGACCTCGCCGAACTGCTCGACGCGCACGCTCGGGTGGGCGCCCTGGACGGCAGCCACAGCGGCCAGCGGCTGCGCGACCAGCTCCTCGACGTGCTCCTCGGAGCCGACCAGCTTGAAGTTCACGACCACCGAACGGCCATCCACCGACACGGTGTTGGCGCGAGCGGCCGGGTCGAGCGGGCTCTCGATCTCGGCGACGCCCTCGATCCGCCCCAAGCGACTCACGACATCGCTCACGGCGGCCGTCACCTGGGGATCGTCGGCCCTGACCGAGCCCTTGCCCTGCACCAGCACCTGCTCACCGGCCTGCTCGGGGAAGTCCGCGGCCTGAACGGTCATGTCGCCGCGCTTTGACTCGCCGCTGCCCTGTGCCGACTCGTCGATGTTGTTCAAGCCAACCTTGCCGCCCAGTACGGCGGCGAGGAGGACGAATGCAATCCAGCCGAGGATGGCCGTCTTGCGGTGCTGAGCGCTCCATGTTCCGGCTCTCGCTGCGAGATTGCGCGACTGCATCTGGGGCCTCCTCGGCGTTCGTACGGTGTACGATGCAAGCTACTCGTACGCTGTACGAACGCGCAAGGGGGTAAACCGAACCATCATGGGCAGAACCGAATCAGCCACCGATCCGCGAACGCCGCTCAGCCAGGCGCGTGTGCTGCAGACCGCCGTGGCCTTCGCCGATCGGCATGGCCTCGAGTCACTGTCCATGCGCAAGCTCGCCGATGAGCTCGGCGCGGGCGCGATGTCGCTCTATCACTACGTCCCGAACAAGGAGCGGCTCGTCGGCGGGATGGTCGACATCGTCTTCGGCGAGATCGAGCCGCCCTCGACGGACGACGACTGGAAGACGGCCATGCGCAAGCGGGCGATGTCGACTCGCGCGGCCCTCGGGCGCCACCCCTGGGCCGTCGGCGAGATGGAGGGGCGCACGGACCACGGGCCGGCGAACCTCAGACTCCACGACGCCGTGCTCGGGTGCCTGCGCACAGCCGGTTTCTCGATCGAGATGACCGTCCACGCGTATTCCGTCCAGGACGCCTACATCTACGGGTTCGCTCTGCAGGAACGAGACATGTCGTCTGAGACCGCCGATGACTTCGCCGCGGAGGCGCAGCGTCAGATGCACGCCTACGCCGACGTGCTGGCCGACTACCCGCACCTCGTCGAAGTGGTGGGCGGATACGTCGCCAAGGCGGGTTACGACTACGCCACGGAGTTCCTGTTCGGGCTCGACCTCATCCTGGACGGCCTCGAGAGGCTCCGCGACGGATGAGGAGCAGGTGCTGCGCAGAAAACGATCACCGAGCGCGGTCACGCGGAGGACCGCAGTCCGTGCTCTCGACATCGGAGGACTGGTGAGCCGTCGCATCAAAGGCCCGACGCCCAAGATCTTCCCGCCACCGGAATCGCTGCGGCCAACGATCGTGGGCACCCGCCACGTCGTATCCGCGGGCCACCATCTGGCGGCCGAGGCGGCGACCCAGATCCTCCGTCGTGGCGGAAATGCGATCGACGCAGGGGTCGCGGGCGGGCTCGTGTTGAACGTCGTCATGCCGGACATGTGCAACTTCGGCGGCGTGGCACCGATCGTCGTCCGCACGGCCGGCAGCGACGAGGTGTGGAGCGTCGCCGGGCTTGGCACGTGGGGACGTGAGGCGACGCTCGAGGCGTTCCGAGAGCGGTTCGGCGACGCGCTACCACAGGGCCCTGGGAACGCTGTCGTTCCGGCCGCGCCGGCGGCATGGATCACGGCGCTCGAGCGTTGGGGCACGTGCACGTTCGCCGACGTGGCGATGCCGGCGATCGAACTTGCCGCGGAGGGCTTCGCGCTCGACCAGCGCGCCGCGTACGCGATCGGCTTGCTAGGTCGCGACTGGGAGACGACGCGCGCGGTCTTCCTTCCCGACGGGCGCCTCCCTGAAGTCGGGCAAGTCATCCGCCAGCCCGCGCTCGCGGCGCTGCTCCGCCGCCTCGTGGACGCCGAGGTGGGGAGCGATCGGGCCAATGCGCTGGCGAGCGTCCGTCGCACGTTCTACGAAGGCGAGGTCGCGGACGCGATCGTGGCGTTCAACCGCGAAGGCGGCGGCTGGCTCACGAGCGCGGACCTTGCCGGCTTCACCGCCGAGGTGGCTCGAGCGGTGTCGCGTCCTTACCACGGCTGGCTCGTCCATACCACGGGAGCGTGGTCGCAGGGTCCCGCGCTGCTGCAGGCGCTCGCGATCCTCGAGGGCTTCGACCTCGAGTCGGCGGGTCACAACAGCGCCGACTACCTTCACCTGCTCGTCGAAGCGATCAAGCTCGCGTTCTCGGACCGTGAGCGCTTCTACGGTGATCCCAGATTCGTCGACGTGCCGCTCGAGCTGCTGCTATCGGACGAGCACGCCGAAGAGCTGCGCGCGCGACTAGATCCTGCCCGCGCGCTGGGGAATCTGCCGACGCGCGACGTGCCGTCCGCGCGCAAGCACGACACGACGTACCTGTGCGTCATCGACGCGGACGGCAACGCGTTCAGCGCGACGCCCAGCGACACGCTCGACGGCGGGCCGCTCGTGCCCGGCCTCGGCATCATCGTCTCACCGCGCGGCCTTCAGAGCCGCCTTGACCCGACCCACCCGAGCGTGCTCGCCCCCGGAAAGCGCCCGCGGCTCACACCCGCGCCCGCGTTGGCGCTTCGCGCGGGCGACGGACAGGACACGATGCTGTGGGCGTTCGGGTGCCCGGGAGGTGACGTGATCTTGCAGGCGATGCTTCAGTCATTCCTGAACGTCGTGCACTTCGGGATGACGCCGCAGCAGGCGGTGGAGGCGCCCCGCGTCGCGGGCTTCAGCTTCCCGGACTCCTTCTATCCCCACGAGGAGCTCGACCGCCGCGTCAACGTCGAGGCACGTATCGGCGACGCGGTTCGCCGCGAGCTCGCGGCGCGCGGACACGACGTCGCGGTCTGGCCCGAATGGGAGTTCGACGCCGGCGGCGTGGCCATGTGCCTCGATCTAGAGCCGCCGACGGCGACCACGCGGGTCCTTGCTGCCGCCGCCGACCCTCGCAGAGGTACCTATGCGATCGGAAGATGAAGCCCGGCGGCCTTTGACCGCTTGACGCCGCGGGCGCCGACCGCTACGCTCACTTTTCGTAAGTAAGGGAATTAGTCCCGAGAACGGCGCGTTCGTCAGCACGACACGCAAATGGCGGGTCCGGCGCGCCGGCCACACCGTAAGACCGCGGTAGGTGGGCGAAACCTTCGGAACCCAAACCGAAGGAGTTCTCATGCAGCTCCCGCGCTTTTTGGCGAACCCTCCGGGTGCCCGCAAGGCACTTGTCTGGTCGGTCGTCTGGACCGTCCTGGGCCTCGCGTTCGCGATCGTGGTCGTCGCGCTGCAGGACGGTCAGGCGGCCGGCGAGTACGTGACCGGCTTCCTGATCGAGAAGTCGCTCTCGCTCGACAACCTGTTCGTCTTCGCCGTGCTGTTCTCGATGCTGGGCGTGAAGCCCGAGGACCGCCACCTGGTGCTCGTCCTCGGGATCGCGCTGGCGATCGTCCTGCGTGCGATATTCATCGTCGTCGGCATCGCCGCGCTGGACGCCTTCCACGGTCTGACCTACGCTCTGGGCGCACTCCTGGCGGTCACGGCCATCGGCGTCGCTCGCCATGGTGGAGACGATCGCGATCTCAGCGACTCGCGCGTGATGAAGCTCGTTCGCCGACTGGTGCCGGCGAACGCGCCGCAGCTGACGTTGCCGCTCGTGGCGGTCGCGGCATTCGACGTGATGTTCGCGATCGACTCGATCCCGGCGATCTTCGCCGTCACGACCGACACCTTCGTCGTCTTCGCGGCCAACGCATGGAGCCTGTGCGGCATGGTCAGCCTCTACTTCCTGCTGGAGAACGCGCTGGCGCGCTTTCGCTACCTGCACCTGGGCCTGGCGGCGATCCTGGGCTACGTCGGCGCCAAGCTGCTCCTGAGCGACGTGTGGCACCCGCCCATCATCCTCAGCCTGTCGGTCGTCGTGGGAACGCTGGCCGTCGCGATGCTCGCCTCCTCCGTGCTCGCCCGCACCGAGCGCGGGCGAGACATGACACGCGCAGCGCCCCGTGCCGCCGGCCGGTAAGGCGATCACGTCGCGGGCAGCAGGAACGCGTCGATGCATGACCCGCCGCTGCGTCTCGGCGGCCGCTGGCTCGAAGACGGGCGGTTGCGTTCGTCGTTCAGGATTGACGCGTGCACGACGTCACCGATTTGCGCGAGATGCTTGCCGACGAGATCGTCGAGCGGCGCGAATCCGGTCATCTCGTGGCGCAACCGGATCCGCGCGTCCTCCTAGCTGCGGACGATGATGAGCTGCGCGCGGCGATCATGGCCGTCGAGGCGTCGGCGCTTTCACCATCCTGGCCGTACGAGGAGCCCGACGGCCTCGCGGCGATCTCGGCCGCCCGTGCTGCGACACCGCGTGTCGTCGCACGGGCGCTCGGCGACGGTGCTCTCCTGGACCGGCTGCATGGCGCGTGGCTGGGACGCTGCGCCGGCTGCGCGCTCGGCAAGCCGGTCGAGAACTGGCCGCGCGCTGAGCTGCGCCGTTACCTGCAGAGCCTCGACGCCTACCCGCTGACCGATTACGTCCCGGCCGACGGGCCGGCCCCACCGGGGTTCCCGGCCCTGGATGAGAGCTGGCCCGTGAGCGTGCGCGGCGCCATTCGAGGAATGCCACGTGACGATGACCTCGACTACACGATCCTCGGCCTGCACATTCTCGAGACCTACGGCTCGCAGTTCAGTGCCGCCGACGTGGCTCGCGAGTGGTTGCGGCGGTTCCCGTTCCTGGCCGTCCATACCGCCGAGCGTGCCGCCTACCGCAACCTCGTGCTGGGGCTCACGCCGCCTGCCACCGCGACTCACCTGAACCCGTATCGCGAGTGGATCGGCGCGCTGATCCGCGTGGATGCTTACGCGTATGCCGCGGCCGGCGATCCCGAGCGAGCTGCCACGCTCGCGTTTCAGGACGCGTCGCTGTCGCACACGGCGAACGGCGTCTACGGCGCGATGTGGGCGGCCGCGCTGATCGCCGCGAGCTTCGCCGAGCGGACGATGACCGCTGCTCTCGACACCGCCCTCGGGGTGGTACCGCCGCGTTCGCGCCTCGCGGAGGCGCTGCGCGGCGTAGCTGCGCTTCGCGCTCGCGGTTCATCCTGGGAGTCGGCGCGCGATGCGCTCGAGGAGCGGCACGGCGCGCTCAGCCCGGTCCATGCCATCAACAACGCCACCGTCGTCGCCGCGGCGCTGCTGTGGGGCGAAGGCGACTTCACGAGCACGATCGGGCTCGCCGTGCAGGGAGGTTGGGACACCGATTGCAACGGCGCCACCGCCGGATCGGCGTTCGGCGCGATGCACGGTGCCGAGGCGCTGCCGTCGCACTGGACCACGCCCCTCGAGGACCGGATCGCCAGCGCATTGCTGGGCTCCGACGGAGTGCGGATCTCCGACCTCGCGACGCGGAGCTTCGCCGTCGCCAAGGCGATCCGCCTTGGCGAGTTGTCGCGGCCACGGACGCGCGGCCGTCAGGCTGTCTGACTGTGGCGAGCGACGCGCGTGAGGTGGATCCGGCTCGGCCCGAGGGGCTGCGGCTGACGGCGCCGCTTCCACTCGTCCTTTTCGTGCTCACGTTCACGACCGGGCTTGTGGACGCGGTCAGCTACCTCGGCCTCGGGCAGGTGTTCACGGGCTTCGTGACGGGCAACGTCGTGCTGCTCGGATTCGCTTTCGCCGGAGCGTCCGGCTTCTCGGCTGCGGCCCCGCTCGTGTCCTTGGGGAGCTTCCTGGTGGGTGCCGTCCTCGGCGGACGGCTCTCGGTCCATCTCGGCCACCCCCAGCACCGCTGGCTCGGGCTGGCGCTGCTCACCGAGGCGGCCTTCGTGGGGCTGGCAGCTGTGGCCGCCATCGGGCTGGACGCGGACGCGCTGACCGACCGGCGCTTTCTGGTCATCGGGCTGCTCGGTGTGGCCATGGGGATCCGCAACGCATCGGTTCGCCGGCTGGCCGTGCCCGACCTCACGACGACGGTGCTCACCCTCACGATCACAGGGCTGGCCGCCGACTCCCCCTTGGCCGGCACGGAGACGAAGCGTCCTCGGCGGCGCGTGATCGCCATCGCCGCCATGCTTCTCGGCGCCGTCGTCGGGGCGCTGCTCGTCCGTGTCTCGCTCCTGCTTCCGCTCATCATCATGGCCGCGCTCGTCGCCCTCACCGCCGTGGCGTACGTCTGGCAGCACGCCAGCCAGCAGCGGCGTTCTCGAGGGTTGCGGGGGCGGTAGACCTGGGAGGAGACATGGCCACCACGCACAGCCTGAGTGACGCTACCCTCGCGACCCTGGTCGCGAATGCCGGCGACGCCGTCGTCGTCGCGGACCCGACCGGCATCATCCGCTTCTGGAACGCAGCGGCAGTGCGGATGTTCGGCCACGCCGAGCAGGACGCGATCGGCGCGTCGCTCGACATCATCATCCCCGAGAAGCTGCGCGAGCGTCACTGGGACGGCTACCGCCAGACGATGGCCAGCGGCAAGACGAAGTACGGGGAGCGCCTGCTTGCGGTGCCCGCGCTGCGAGCCGACGGCACACGCATCTCGGTCGAGTTCACGGTCACGCTCCTGCACGACCGGAGCGGCGAGATCCATGGCATCGCCGCCATCCTGCGTGACGTCACCGCCCGCTGGGAAGAGCAGCGCGCGCTCGAGCGGCGGTTGCAGGCGCTCGAGGGAGACGCTGAGCGAAGCCGCTGAAGCACCGAGGCCGGGGGATCGAACGGATGGTCCGTACAGCGTGCGGGGTCGCTTCGCACTGCGCCGCCCGGTTGGTCGGAACTGTGGAAGTATCGACCGACGATTCCCCGAGCCGGAGATGCGAATGGCTGGTGTCGACTCGCTGGACGGCTGTGCACGTAGGCGTCGAACGCGCTCAGGCGCAGCGGTGCGCCGCTCCTGGTTGCGCTCGTGGGCGCTCTCTCGGCCTGCGGCGGGTCCGGCGACGACGGCACGCGCGTCCCGGCGAAGGACGCTACCCCGGCGAGCCGCGACAGGGCGGTGGGGGATGCTGCGCCCGAGCAGGGGTCGATAGCGTTTCGGCGCTGGATGGGCCCGGACCGGACGCTGGGCGTGATCTTCACGATCGCGCCCGACGGCAGCGGTGAGCGCCAGGTCTCGAAGCCGGGCGATTCCCTGAGTGACGACTACCCCGACTTCGCGGCGGACGGACGGTTGATCGCGTTCCAGCGCTGCGGCGACGAACGATCCTGCGCGGTGTTCACCGTGCGGCCTGACGGCGCCGGCGAGCGCGTGGTAGCCGGCTGCGACGGTCGCGAGCTGCCGCCTGACTGCGCTCGCAGCGCATACCCGGCGATCTCGCCGGATCGCCGGGAGATCGCGTACGTGCGCACCTCCGGCCGGGTCCGAGGCGATGGGATCGATCCTCAGGCGATCTTCACGATGCGCCCGGACGGGTCGCGGGCTCGCCGCGTCACGCTGCCACGCGGGCTCGGCGCGGCGGACGGGCAGCCGCAGTGGTCGCCCGACGGCCGCCAGATCGTGTTCGTGCGCGAGCGGCGGACAGCAGAGCTCGCTCAGGAGCGAGCCATATTCGTGGTGAATGCCGACGGCAGCGATGCAAGCCGTGTCACACCCTGGGAGATGCAGGCTGGGGACGGTCCCAATTGGTCGCCCGACGGCTCACGGATCCTGTTCCGCAATCCCGAGAGTGACGACTTCACGAACTCGAACCTCTACACGGTCCGCCCGGACGGCAGCAAACTCACGCAGATCACCGACTTCCCGCCGGCGACGCGGCTCTACTCCTCGTCGTTCTCGCCGGACGGGCGTTCGATCACGTTCGGGATGACGGGAGTCGATGGCGAGCCTGACGTCTACACGATGCGGCTCGGCGGCACTCCGGAGCGCGTGACGCGTACGCCACTCGCCGACAGTGCACCCGATTGGGGCGGCTCGGGCTGATCTCGCGATCAGGCGATCGAGCTCGGCGGATGCGTCGACGGTGCGTCAAGCCCGCTGGGCCGGAACACCGTCCACGTCAGGCGACAGGCGTGCCGTTGGGCCTGACGACGAGCCAGAGCCCACCGAACTCGTCGACGTTGTGGCACAGCACCCGGCCAGGCGCGTCGTCGACGTAGTAGTAGAGCGGGCGCCCGCCGAGCGTCACCTGGCGCGCTCCGTTTCGCCGGCGGGTCGTGCCGAGCTTGACGCCGCCGGCGCCCCTGCCGGCGACGGGGCGCCCTCTGGTGAGCACGGGCGGCCAGGCCTTGGCACAGGCCCCGTAACACCGGGGCGTGGACGACGTCTCCTTGGCGAAGAGATAGACCGCTTGGCCGCGTCCGTCGGCGAGGATCTTGCCGAACTGGGAGCGCACCGCCTTGATCGTCCTGCCGGCGCTGGCCGCCGCAGCGGTGCTCGGCGCGGACGCGCGCGCCGTGGTGCGCACCTCGGTGGTCCTCGCTTCGGGTGTCGCCGCGGCGGCCGCAGCCTGGCCGCGCTCGCCGCCGCCGCACGCCGCGAGCAGCGCGGCAGCCAGCACGGGGGGCAGGGTTGCGGACCGGATCATCAAGGGCTCCCTTGCTCGAGTCGAGCGGCCAGCATCGCGCGCGTCGATTACTGGTCCCTTACGCTTGCCCTCCGGAACCGCAACGGCCGTCATGGCCGGCTCGGCGCTTGTTCATCGGATCGTCATCGACGCGCGCGGCGCGCGCTGCGATCGTCAGGTGTGTGTTCAACGCCCACCGCCGGAAGGAACGTCATGGAGCCTCGCCTCCTGCTGGTCGCAAACCGCACCTGCCCATGCCCGGACGTGCTGGAGGAGGTGCGCCGTCGCGCCACCGCGGGCGGTGAGGTGCTGGTCGTCGCGCCGGCGCTGAACCGCCGGCTCGCTCACTGGGTGTCGGACACCGACGCCGCCGTGAGCGCCGCTCGTGAGCGGCTGGACCGCGCCATCGCCTGGCTGGACGAGGCCGGGATCGTCGCGCGCGGCGAGGTCGGGGATGCCGACCCGGTGGTCGCGATCCAGGACGCGCTGACCGGCTTTGCGGCTACGGAGATCGTCATCTCGACGCACCCGCCCGAGCGCTCGAACTGGCTCGAGAAGGACATCGTGCGACGTGCGGGCGAGAGCTCCGGCCTGCCGGTCGTGCATCTGATCTCGCGCTACGACCTCCTGAGCGCGGCGGCGTAGCGCTTGTGGCGCCCGCCACCGGGCAGGACACTCGCACGATGGGGACAGGCGAGGCCAACATCCGCGGTTCGGTGCTGGTCGTCGACGACGAGCCGACGATCGCGGAGGTGGTCGCGCGCTACCTGCAGCGCGCGGGCTACGAGACGCGGGTGGCCGGCGACGGCGCGCTTGCGCTTGCGCTTGCTAGCGAGCAGCGCCCGGACCTCGTCGTACTGGACCTGATGCTGCCCGGAATGGACGGGCTCGAGGTGATGCGCCACCTGCGAGCGCTCGACGACGACCGCCCGCGGGAGCGCATCGCTGTGATCCTGCTGACCGCCAGGGGGGAGGAGTCCGACCGCGTCGTCGGGCTGCGGCTCGGCGCCGACGACTATGTCGTCAAGCCGTTTTCGCCCGCCGAGCTGGTCGCGCGGGTCGACGCCGTCCTGCGGCGACGCGACCCGGCGCCCGATCGCGCCGCGCCCGTGGAGCTCGACTGGCTGACGATCGACACCATGGCTCGGCGGGTTGTCATCCGCGGCGAGGAGGCGGCGCTCACCCAACGCGAGTACGAGCTGCTGCTGTTTCTTGCACGCCATCCCGGCCAGGCGTTCTCGCGCAACCAGCTCATGGACGCCGTCTGGCAGTACACGTTCTACACCGACACCTCGACCGTCACCGTCCACATTCGCCGCCTGCGAGCGAAGATCGAGGCCGATCCGGCCCGTCCCGAGCATGTCCAGACGGTGTGGGGCGTCGGCTACCGCTTTCAGCCGTGAGCGTGCTGCGCTCTGCCGTGCTGGTCACGGTCGCCGCGTCGGCGCTGGCGGGCGTCGTGGCGCTCGTGTACGGGCTTCGCGACGGAGCGGTCACCGTGGCACTGCTGCTGGTGCTCGGCGGCCTCGGCCTGCTCGCCGCGCACGCAGTCGCTGCACGACGGCAGCGACTCGGGCCGCTCCGGCGCCAGTTCAGCGCCGGCGTCGTCGTCACGGTCGCGCAGCTCGTGCTCGCGATGGGCGCCGGCGCGGCGCTGATGTTCGTCTCGGGCCACGATGCCCTGCTCGGCCTCGTGCTCGTCGTCTTCGCCGGTCTGGTGGCGGCCCGCGCAGCGTTCCTGCTCGCGCACGGCGCGATGCTCGACGTCGACCGCCTGCGCGACACGCTGCAGGCCGTCGGCGAGGGGTCGCGCAGCCCGGTCGCGGTCACCGGATCCGCTGACGAGCTGGCCGAGCTCGCCGTTGCGGTCAACGCCACGATCGCCAAGCTCGACGGGGCCGAACGCGCGCAGCGCAGCCTGATGGCCGCCGTCTCGCATGACCTGCGCACGCCGATCACGACGCTCAAGCTGCTGGTGGAGGCGGTCAGCGACGACATCGTCGACGACGCGACCCGACGCCGCTACCTCAGGCAGATGGACACCCACACGACGGCGCTCTCGGGTCTGATCGACGACCTCTTCGAGCTGTCGCGGCTCGAGGCCGGCGACGTCGGCTGGAGTCTGGAGCGCGTGCGCCTCGATGCGCTGGTCGAGGAGACCGTCGACGCGATGCGCGCGCAGGCGGACGCCAAGCACGTGAGCGTGCACGCAGCGGTTCCGCCCGGCCTGCAGACAGCACAGGCCAACCCGGAGAAGCTCCAGCGCGTGCTGTTCAACCTGATTCAGAACGCGATCCGCCACACGCCCGCGGACGGGTCGGTGACCGTGCGGGCCGACCGCCAAGGTGACGAAGTCATCGTCGAGGTCGCCGACACGGGCGCCGGAGTCGACGCCGCCGACCGTCCGCGCCTGTTCGAGCCCTTCTACCGGGGCGGCAGCGACGCCGCGCGCACCCGCCAGGGCGCCGGCCTCGGGCTCGCGATCTCACGCGCCATCGTCGAAGCGCACGGCGGGCACATCTGGCTCGAGAGCTCGACCGCGGGCGCGCGCGTGCGCTTCTCGCTGCCTCAGTCCTGACCCACACGTTCAGGCTGGCGCGTCCCTGCCGATCCCCTGGGCGGGTGTAGCCTCGCGCGGCATCCGGCGGCTCGCCATAGATCTCTCCCCGCTGCGCGCGTCGCGCGAGCTGCGGCTGCTCGTGCTCGGCAACTTCGTCACCGGGCTGGGCGCGCAGGCGACGCTCGTGGCGCTTCCCTACCAGGTCTACGTCCAGACGAAGTCGCCGCTGCTCACCGGGCTGCTCGGCCTCGCGGAGCTCGGCCCGCTCATCGCGATGGCGCTGCTCGGCGGGGCGCTGGCGGACCGGGTCGACCGCCGCAAGCTGCTGCTCGTCGACCAGCTCGCGATCGCGGCGATCACCGGCGGCTTGTTCGCGGTCTCGGTCGCCGGCGAGCCACCGGTGATCGTCCTGTTCGTCCTGGGCGGCCTGCTGGCCGGCGCCAGCTCCGTGCAGAACGTGGTCCGCACGGCGATCGTGC